>JAFWEA010000023.1 GCA_017543005.1 Solobacterium sp.
ACGACAAACTCAGGATTGTTGAACATGCGGGGAATGCCGTGATAATGCCAGGCCAGGCCGCGGCTGATCAGCAGGTGATTGCGGCCCAGGGCATGGACACCCTCGGTCAGCTTCGGCAGAAGCCCCTGGTTCGGAGCAATGAGTCCCTGCCCGGTGCCCGGGAAACGCCACTGCCCGCCATGGGCATGGCCGCTGACCGTCAAATCACAGTCCAGTTCCTTGTACAGATCCGCCCACTGCGGCTGATGTGACAGCAGGATCCGATAGCCGTCCGTATGGAAAATCGCATTGACTTCCTCCGGCTCATACTTCGCTTCCTTCTTGTAATTCCGGCCGGAAATTCCGCCGATTTCAAACAGACTGCCGCCGAATTCAGCCGCCACCGCCCGGCCGTCCAGCACAATGACGCCGCGGTCCCGCAGATCCTGCTTGACCGCTTCCACATCCTCACGCCGTTCCTCATGGTTGCCGGTGCAGTAGAAAACCGGATAATCCTTCAGCTGTTCCATCAGCAGATAACTGTTTACATTGTCTGTTTTTTCCTGACAGAGATCCCCGGGAATCAGGATCGCGTCCGGGTTTTCCTGCCGGATCAGATCCGTAATCTGGCTCATATTCTCGCCATACCATGTGTCATGGACATCCGCCAGGACGGCAAGGCGCACCGGCTTGCGGACAGCCGGTGTCAGTATTTCATAACGGGTGATGTCAAAGTGGGCCGGCCAGCCTTTCAGCGCCGCTGCTGCCGCCGGCAGAACCATCCATAATGTCTTCATAGTTTCATTCCTTATTCCGCAGTCGGGCTGTTGACGCTGCAGCTGATTTCAATTGCAAACCGGTCATATGTCTTATGGCAGTGCCGGTACAGATCTGCAAAATAGGCAAACAGATCATGCACATCAGCCTTCAGCAGGATCTTGCGGCCGTTCATCTGCCGGTAAATGCCCAGTGCCTCAGCCTTTCCTGCCGCTTCGTTCATGACAGATGTATTCTCTGTTTCCGGATAGATGGCAAACTGGCAGTCCACCGGGAAACTGACCTTCCGGCTCAGGGATTCATTGATGCAGATCGCTTCGGCAGTCTGCGGTTCACTGTCATCGGTCAGCGTCATCTGCATGGTCATATGGACACCCGGCTGCCAGGCCTGTACGAAGCATGCCTTCACGGCATCCAGCACATCCCCGCAGGTGCCCTTGTACACGGTCGACATCCGGCCGGTAGCGGCGGTGATGTTGGCTGTATCCACCTTGGCGATCGCGCCGAGGATGATATCGATATAAGCATCGCTCATCGGAGCAAGCGTAAAACTGCATTCCATGTTCCTGTCCTCTTTTCTGTTTTCCATTATAATCGATCCGGCCTCTGTTCATCATCCCAAAGCATGTTATGATGAGTCACGGGAGACAGGAACATGCCGGAACATTATTTCAGAACCATCCGGGACCGCCGCAGCGGCACCGAGAAGCGAATCATCGAATTCCAGGACGAGCAGTATGACCTGGCCGCGTCTTTTATCATGACCGAGGCCGACCGGTACCACAAGGAAATCCTGAAGGTGCTGGAAGAAGTTCTCGCCGGCACCCGCCGGGAAGGACGCTTCCGCGGCACCCAGTACCGCCTGGCTGTCTTTGATGCCTATACCATCATCTATGACGAGGAAGATGACAGCCTGCCCTGGTGCCAGATCGATACGGAAGACCTGTATGACCTGGTACAGGAATGGCTTGTCTGATAACAGCACGAAACCGGCCCTGAGGCCGGTTTTTATTGTGTCTTACAGTTCGGCAAGAATCTGTCTTGCTACATAGACCCCGCTGGCCGAGGCATGGGACAGGGAGTGCGTCACCCCGCTGCCGTCCCCGATCACAAACAGGTCCTTGTGGCAGGTTTCCAGGCGGCTGTTGAGTTCCACTTCCATATTGTAGAACTTGACTTCAACGCCATACAGCAGCGTATCATCGCTGGCCACCCCCGGGGCGATGCGGTCGAGGGCATAGATCATTTCAATGATGCCGTCCAGGATCCGCTTCGGCAGCACCAGGCTGAGATCACCCGGCGTGGCATTCAGGGTCGGCCGGACAGTGCCCTGCTCGATCCGGGCCGGGGTGCTGCGGCGGCCCCGTTCCAGGTCGCCGAACCGCTGCACAATGACCCCGCCACCCAGCATGTTGCTGAGCCGGGCAATGCTTTCGCCATAGCCGTTGCTGTCCTTGAACGGTTCGGAGAAATGCTTGCTGACCAGCAGCGCAAAGTTGGTGTTGTCCGTCTTGCGGTGATCATCCTCGAAACTGTGACCGTTGACCGTCACGATGCCGTTGGTATTCTCGGTAACGACGATGCCGTGCGGGTTCATGCAGAAAGTGCGGACCGGGTCTTCGAATTTCTCCGTCCGATACACGATTTTTCCTTCGTACAGTTCATCGGTAATGTCATCGAAGATCACCGAAGGAATTTCCACTCTGACGCCAAGGTCAACCCGGTTGGACTTGGTCGGGATCTCCAGCTCGCTGCAGATATGCTCCATCCACTTGCTGCCGCTGCGGCCGACGGATACAATGCACTTTTCGGCCGTGTAGTGATCCCCCTGCTCGGTGATGATCTCATACCCGCCATCACAGAACTGCAGGTCCCAGACCGGGGTATCGAAGTGGAAATCCACCTTGTCTTTCAGTCTTGCGTACAGATTGCCCAGCACGACATAGTTGATGTCCGTGCCCAGATGTCTGACCGAGGCATCCAGCAGGGTCAGCCGGTTCTGCATGCACTTTTTCTTGAACGCCGTGCCGGCTGTGGAATACATTTTTGTCCCGGCCCCGCCGAAGCGGCAGTTGATGTTGTCGACATAGTGCATCAGCTCCATGGCGGTATCCCGGCCGATGTATTCGTACAGCGTGCCGCCGAAATCATTCGTAATATTGTATTTCCCGTCCGAGAAGGCCCCGGCCCCGCCAAAGCCGTTCATGATCGCGCATGGCTTGCAACGGATGCAGGACTTGACGTTCTTGCCGTCAATCGGACATTTTCTCTTTTCCAGCGGATGTCCGGCCTCAAAGACCCCGATTTTCAGATCCGGTCTGTTCTCCGCCAGTTCATAGGCAGAGAAAATACCGCCCGGACCGGCGCCGATGATCATCACATCATAATCCATTTGATAAATCCTCCAGATAAAACCCGAATATCATTGTATGAAATTCCCGGTGAAGAAACAATCACCGGGCAGGCACAGAAAAACCCGGATCAGTACTCCGGGCTTCTGCTTCAGCCGTTGACTTCGCTGTACTTGCGGCGCCATTCACTCAGGTTGTCTGTGTAGTAACGGACAGAGAGTGTGGCATCATCTGCTTCAACAATGAAGTAGTCGCCTTCCAGCATGCAGTCCTTGATTGCTTCAACGCAGGCTGCCATGTTGTCAGCACCGGCTTCAACTTCAGTCAGCAGATCACCGGCATTGACTTCAATGTACAGCCAGTTCCAGCTGTGGGCTTCGCCCTTCTTCCAGTTGATGATGTCCTTATAATCCTGTACGGACTTCTTCGGCATCGCCGGAGCCGCTTCGGCCTTGACAGCTGTCTTCTTGACTGTCTTCTTGGCCGCCGGCTTCTTTGCGGTTGTCTTTGCTGCTGTCTTATCAGCTGCAGCAGCTGTCTTCTTTGTAGTTTTCTTAGCGGCAGGCTTCTTTGCTGTCTTCTTCTCGGTTACAGTCTCAGCAACAGCCTTTTCTTCTGCTTTCTTCTTTGCAGGCATAACAAATCCTCCTTAACTTCAAAGCATGACTGCTTCAAGCAATTATTATATCACTGTTTTCACAAAGCGTTAATTTCACGCCCTGTTTCCCGTTACATATACTCTGTATCTGTCAGTCATTCCGCGGAATCCAGCCGAAATGCCGGCATGCTTTGCGGATGCCGTCCTCTTTTGACGGGGCCGTCACATAGTCGGCCATGGCCAGCAGATCGGGATAGCCGCCGCCCATGGCGATGGACAGCCACTCCTTTCCGAACATGACCATGTCGTTTTTCCCGTCCCCGAAGACGACCGCATCACGCGGATCAGCCCCCAGGTATGCCAGCAAATCCCGGATGCCCTGGTCCTTGGCATCGTGCTGATACCAGCAATACGGTTTGCCCATGCGGATATGGCCAAGCAGATCTCTGGAATGAATACGCTCTTCTTCCGCGGCCGGTACGGAAAGATAGAACTTGTAGATCGCCGGGATCTCATCGAAGGACAGATCCGGACGCAGGATATAGTTTGTGGGTTCCTGCCGCTCCCCGGCCTGTTCCAGGAACCGCCTGTCCCGCATCAGCACATCCATGCTGTCACCGGGCGCAATCAGGATGCCATAGCCCAGTTCATCCGCCTCGTGCAGGATTGTCAGGGCCTTGTCACGATCCAGGGGACTGTTCCGGATGATATCATCGTTGAGAATCAGGGCCGCCCCGCCGTTGGCCACATAGTTGTGGATCCCGGTTATTTCGGCCGCCGGTCTGGTCTTGTAGCAGGCCCGGCCGGTGGCAATCGCGACAAAATGCCCCTGTGCCTGCAGTTCCCGGATGGTCTGCAGGGCGCTCTCCACAAAAGCACCGGTCTTCAGATCGGTCAGCGTACCGTCAATATCAAAGAAGAAATAACGTTTCCGGAACATGGCCATATCAATTTATGCGGACGCCGGCTTCAGGCCGCTCATGAATACAAAGTAGGCAGTCAGCAGGATCAGGGCAATGGCCCAGGCGGCGTGGAACGAGTAGCGGTCAATCAGCAGGACACCGATGATAACGCCGAAGAAAAACGAGAACAGGATCAGCGCATAGTGGAAAGCCCGGTGGCGCTGCTCAACGTTGTGCTCCACCACGGCCTGGTACAGGGCTTCGGCACAGGACCGCATGTTTCCCGTACAGAAGACGCTGGCATAATTCTCCCGGCCGCCCAGGGTCCTGAACATGCAGAACTGCATGGCTGCCAGGAATGACACCCAGTTGTTGACGAGGGTGTTGTATGTCTGCGGAATGCATCCGATCAGGACAAACGAGACTGCTTCAATCAGCAGTACGGCATGGATATGTCTGGACTTCTCATGAATCCGGCTGCGGGTTAAAAACTGGGAACAGAAAACCCCCAGGAAGAAACAGACCACCGGAGACAGGAAGTGCAGTGCCATCGGCATGTCCCGGTGCATGAGATAGATTGCCAGCTGAATGTAGTTGCCGGTCTGTCCGGTGGCGAACACCTTTCCCCTGGTCAGATAGGTATAGGAATCCATGAAGCCCCCGGCTGTTGTCAGCAGCATGCCGAAGCGCAGCCGCTGTGTAATCGTAATTTCGTCGCTCATCTGCAGTTTCCTCAAAGTAACCGTATCATACTTCCGATCAGGCACTGCGGCAAGCATCGTTTGTCAGAGAAACAGAAAAAAGCCCTCCGCAGAGGGCTCGTACTGACAATTATTTCAGCGGCAGATCATTTGCCACAGCAGCTTCCCAGACAAACTTCTGCAGGGTCGCCGCCTTTTCCGGATCAAGGTCAACCCACAGGGTATCCTTGTCCCAGTTCGGCTTGAAGACATTGCCGGCTGCCTTTCTCAGGTCATCCATCAGGGCCGGATCCTGACCGCTGGCATGATAGCGGTCATTGGCTTCCAGGAATTCCTTTGCGTCCTCCAACGTACTCGATACAGAGCGGATGGACTTGGCCGGCAGGCCTTCCGGGCTGGCATTGAAGATGACGGAATAGACAGACAGTGCTCTTGTATAGGTTCCATAAGGCGAGCAGTGCTCTCCGTCAACGAAATACATGTCGATGTCCGGACGTTCATTCAATACCCGCTCAAAGACATAGCCGGTCGGTGTATGGGTGACGCCGGCTTCCTTCGACAGGGTCTGGTAAGTATTGTACATGATGGCCTGGTGTTCCGGATACTTGCGCTCTGCCCATGGCATGCACAGAATCGGGGTGACGCCGTTGGCCTTGGCCAGACGGATAATCTCCTTGCCGTCCTTGATTGTCTGTTCCGGGGACGGGCACGGGGAATGCGCGGCCTGCTGCATGATCATGTAGTCATAGTTGCCGTGCAGCAACGCAAACCGCAGCTGCGAGCTCTGCTGCAGATGCCATTCAAACGTGACACCCGGATAAGCCATGAGGTCTGCCTCGACTTCAACGTCAGGCTGACCGGCGGCGCAGAGATTCTTGAATACTACCGGAAGATCATTGAAATACGTGTGACTGTTTCCCAAGAATAATACTCTGAGTTTTTTCATTATCTGCCTCCTGTAAATAAAACAGTACTTCTAAATTCGTTTTAGCATGCCTGCAGACGGTTTGTAAACAGGAACGCACTGCAGAAAACCCCTCGTCGGTGTTTTTTCCCGCGGTCATAGAGAATATAATAAAACTGTAACGATATGCAGTTACGGAGGTAGATATGACAGCATTGAAATTGGATGTTGAGCAGGCGAAAGAGATCATGCTGGGCCAGGGATTCCACTGTTCCCAGGTGGTGATCATGCATGCCTGCGAAAAGCTTGGCATTGATCCGGCCATGGCCGTCAAGATGGCCGGCGGCCTGGGCGGCGGGTGCTTCCA
>JAFWEA010000251.1 GCA_017543005.1 Solobacterium sp.
CTGACCTGTTTCTTTGTTTTTCGGGGTCTTTTGGTCATTTTTAGGCATCCGCATATAAGATCTTATCTGCAAAGCATAGAAAAAGTGGCCTTCCCTTACGGGTAAGACCACTTTGTCAACAAACTGAACGGAGTTTCAAACTCCGTTTTCATGTGGCTCAGGCTTTTGCCCAGGCAGTTTCCGCCGTGACCCCGTCAAGGGCAGTCAGTCTGCCGGCCAGGTCAAGAATGACAGCTTCCGGTGCATCGACGGCCAGGCTGATCAGGGAAAGCTTCTTTTCCCTGTATGGCAGGCCCATGCGGCCGATGATGTGCTGACTGTATTCATGCAGGATTTCGTTCAGTTCCCGGACAGAAGCCGGGTTCTCAACGACAACGGCAATAACGGCGATTCTGTTTTCGTTCATGAGTGAACCTCCTTGATACCTGCATCATATCATAATCGGGCTTACTGTTTCAGACCGGCCGGCCGGACTCCTTTGGGAATCGGGCAGATATAGCCGTCCTTGCCGCGGCGCCGGTCGAGTTCCTTTTTCGCTTCCGTGATCTTTTCCGGATCATTCAGCAGGTCGACGGCAGCCCCGGTCAGAACCTTGGCCGCAAACAATTCCATCTTATGTGCGTAGCCGGTCTTGCCCTGGGCGGTCAGCTGCCAGGAGTGACCCGGGGTATCAGCCGCTTCTGTGGCCGCGGTGAACTGCGCGGTCGGGGTCACCCAGCTGACATCACCGACATCACTGGATCCGGCCGAGTGGCTTTCATCCTGCAGCAGGGGCAGGACAAAACTGCCGTAATACGGTTCACCGATATACTGTTCATACGCTTCTCTGCCGGCCCCGAGCTTATCGAGATACTTTTCCAGCTTGCCGCCCTTCATCGGGATGGCATCGTAGATTGCTTTGGCTTCCGCAATGTCTTCATCCGAGAATTCCGGCAGGGGTGCATTTTCCATATTGGTCTGCAGCACCTTGTTCAGAACCGTATTCGGGACGATATCAGAAGTAGCCTTGACAAAGATTTTCTCCATCTTCGTACCGGTCATCAGGGCGGCACCGCGGGCAATGTCATCAACCCGTTCCTGGATTTCCTGGACCTGGAAGATCCGCGGGGCCCGGGTCATATAGAGCACTTCCGTGTCGGCCTGTACGACATTCGGGGAAACCCCGCCGCTGTCGGTGACGGCATAGTGGATCCGGGCATCCTGGATGACGTGTTCCCGCAGGAACTGGGCGCCGACATTCATCAGGGTGACCGCGTCAAGGGCACTGCGGCCGAATTCCGGCGCGGCCGCCGCATGGCTGGCCATGCCGTGGAACCGGTAGCGGGTCACGATATTGGCCAGGGTGGAACCGGCGGAGACACAGTTGGTATCACCCGGATGCCAGGTCAGGGCGCAGTCGAGTTCATCGAACACTCCGTCCCGGGCCATGAAGCCTTTTCCGGCCCCGCCTTCTTCTGCCGGGCAGCCGAAGTAGATAATCGTGCCTTCCTGTCCGGTTTCCTGCAGATATTCCTTCACCGCATAGGCCGCCGCAATCCCGGCCGTGCCCAGCAGATGATGGCCGCAGCCATGGCCGTTCCCGCCGATTACCACGGGACTCTTTTCAGCCTTGCCGGCTTCCTGGCTGAGACCCGACAGGGCATCGAACTCACCGAGAATGCCGATGACCGGATGACCGTGACCGTATCTGCCGCTGAAAGCAGTCGGGATATCGGCCAGGTTTTCCCTGACTTCAAAGCCGAGTTTTTTCAGGGCTTCCTTCTGCAGCCCGGCCGAAACAAATTCCGTATAGCAGGTTTCCGGGTGATCCCAGATATTATCACTGAGCTGAAAGAACAGGTCCGCCTGCGCATCGATGGCACCGTACAGTTTTTCTTTGATCTTTTCCATGACTGTCATACTCCTTTGGTTATCATCATATCACCGTCAGGGTGTATTTATTTCTTCATCCGATTATAAAAATACCGGGCATACAGCCCGGCAGTAAGAATGCTACGGATTACAGACTTTTCCGGTAGAGCTGGAAGGAGTAGATCATCGGGAAAACCGCTGCAATGATGATGGAACAGAACATGATCAGCATGCCTGCCTGATTCGGCAGGAAGATGGACATCAGAGTCAGGATACCGCTGATCAGGAACAGCTTTCCGGCCAGCCGGTGGGTCTTGTTCCAGTTTTCCGGATCTGACAATGTCCAGGGAATCTTGATGCCGACGGTCATGTTCTGTCTGACTTTCGGCATGTAGTTGCCGATGATGATGAACAGGATGCCGGTCATGATCCGGACAACCACATCAATGCGTATATTCATGCCGACGGCAATACCGTAGACGCTCAGGTTCATGGTCCAGGAAACGATCGGGACAGTCCACAGAAGCATCCAGTAGATCCGGTCACTGAAGCCTCTGCCCTTGGGATCATAGGCTGTGGCGATTGCCATCAGCAGGTGCACAGCCAGCAGGAACAGCGGCAGGGCAAAGACCGCAAAGGGTTTGGAAGACCAGCCGTCCGCCTCGCCGCTGAAGTTGAAATGGATCGGGATCTGATCCGGCAGCCGATTCCACAAATACAGCCCGGCAGCGATGGGCAGGATGACAAACAGGGAAGTCAGCAGGATTGTCTTCCGTTCAGTTTTCAGTCTTTTCATATGCCTGTTCTCCCTTCAGGTCGCTGAGCCACAGCATGATTTCTTCCAGTACGGAAGCATTCAGTTCGTAGTAGATATAGGTGCCTTCCCGGGTTTCAAAGACCAGGTCGGCTTTCTTCAGAATGCTCAGGTGATAGGAAATCGTCGCGTTGGTCATGGCAAAATGACTGCTGATTTCCCCGGCGGAAAGCCGGCCCTGCTTGAGCAATTGCAGGATGTCGCGGCGCACCGGGTCGGACAGGGCCTTGAAGGTATCGGCGAAGCTCATACGTTAGCCTCCCTGGTCATCCGGTACAGGATATACAGGGCGCATACCAGCATGGGCAGGCCGGCCAGCAGACCGTTGAGCGAGGGGCCGAACAGCACATGGGCCCCCTGGATCATCATCGGTTTCTGGAACATGATGGGCAGGCCGGAAATGGCGTTGACGGCGCCATGCAGCAGGGCAGGCGGCCAGATACTGCCGGTCTTTTCAAACAGCAGGCTGGCAATGACCCCGATGCTGAAGCAGAAGATGCTCATTGCCAGGATGCCGCCCCAGGGATAGCCCGCATAGCGCAGACCGTAGTTGTGACCGAGCATGTTGATGGGGGTATGCCACAGGCCCCAGATCAGGCCGGCAATCAGGTGGGTCACAAGCGGACTGTACTTTTTCCGCAGTTCCGGCACCATGTATCCGCGCCAGCCCAGTTCTTCCCCGACCGCCAGCAGGCTGTTGATCACCGGGGCAACCGTGACCGCCTGCACAGCCTGAATCAATATCAGCATGGCCGGGGTGATGCCGGCAGCGGTGTCCTGGGCTGCCATCAGGGAAGCCATATAGGTCATCTTCGGATCAAACTCCGATGTAAAGACAGCAAAATAGATCAGCCCGCCGAGAACAGTCAGGACCGCCGGCAGGAACAAGGCGATGATGTACCAGATGCCGTTGTGTCTGGCGTGAAGTTTCAGCATCTCCTTCCAGCCGGTTTTCCGGTGTGTGAAAAGACACATCAGCAGCACGGAGAGGGCCGGGAAGTACATGCCGATGGCAGCAGTGATCTGCCCGCCGGCATTCAGCGGCATGGGCAGCAGCGGCAGGATGATAATCCAGAGCGTCCAGGTCAGTCCGAAGACCAGGATCATATAAAGCCAAAACTGTTTTCTGTTCATATTTAGAATTTCCTCTAAATACAAGATAGCATACCGGCAG
>JAFWEA010000252.1 GCA_017543005.1 Solobacterium sp.
GCCCCGCCCGCCTGCATGGCCGTCTCATGGACGATGCCGTCCACCCCTTTGGCCAGGCCTGACACCAGCACATACCGTTTTGCCAGTGATGCGGCCAGATAGGATGTGATCCCGGCCCCGTACGGGGTGCACTTACGGGAGCCGATCATGGTGATCATCGGCTGCTTCAGAAGATTCAGGTCCCCTTCATAATACAGAACCCAGGGCGGAAACCGCAGCTGCCGCAGAGCGTCCGGATAAGCCGCATCACAGATAGTCAGGCACTGCTCATGCACCGGCGGGTGTTCTTCGTGATTCTGCACCGCCCTGGCTGTTTTTGACCAGTCACCGTTATAGTATCGGGAGGCCCCGATCAGAAGATCTCTCAGTTCCATGTTTAACTCTCCACAGATACTATTCGCACGAATCTCCAAATTGCCGGAAAAAAACCGGCATCTGCCGGTTCTTTCTGCAATGATTCGGATTTACAGCTGATCCGCCAGCGCTTCCGCTTCGGCCAGCACGGCCGCAAACTTCTCCAGGGCCGTGGCCACCGGCTGCGGGGTCATGAGATCCACGCCGGCATGACGCAGCTCATCCAGCGGGAAACGGCTGCCGCCCATCTGCAGGAACTCCAGATAATGACGGACTGCCTCCGGACCTTCGTTCAGGATCTTCTGCGAAATGGCTGCGGCACTGCTGTAGCCGGTCGCGTAGACATAGACATAGAACAGCATATAGAAATGCGGAATCCGGGCCCATTCATATTTCACTTCATCATCAATGACCAGGTCTTCTCCGAAGTATTCCCGGATCAGTTCCAGGTAAAGTTCATTCAGCGTATCCGCATCCAGGGCCTCACCCTGCTCCGCCAGGGCATGGGCCTTCATTTCAAACTCGGCAAACATGGTCTGCCGGTAGACCGTCCCCTTGAAGCTTTCCAGATACTGGTTCAGCAGGGCCATCCGGCGGTGCGGCTCATCACAGTCTTTCAGCAACTGCTCGATCATCAGGTTTTCGTTAACGGTCGAGGCAACTTCCGCGACAAACATCGTATAGTCCGCCAGGTGGGCCGGCTGGGCATGGTTGGCCAGCCAGGAATGCATGGAATGCCCCATCTCATGGGCAATCGTCGAAACACTCTCCAGTGTGCCGGTATAGTTCAAAAGGATATACGGGGCCGAATCATAGGTGCCGGAGGAATAGGCCCCGCCGGTCTTGCCCTTGTTCGGATACACATCGATCCAGCCTTCACTGAACGCTCTCTTTACGGTATTGACATAATCTTCCCCCAGAACGGAAACAGCCTGCAGCACCATTTCCTTTGCCTGGTCATAGCTGTATTCGTCCTTCGGACCTTCCGTCAGCGGTGCGTAGAGGTCATAGTAATGCAGCTCATCCACGCCCAGCAGCTTCTTTCTGAGTCTGACGTACCGATGCATGACATCCATATGATCATGGACGGCAGCGATCAGCTGGTCATAGACCGCTGTCGGGATATTGTCCTCGGCCATGGACATCTCGCGTGAGGATCCGTAATGTCTGGCCGCAGCTTCCGCAATGGCACCGTGCACCGCCCCGGCATAGGCCGCCGCAAAGGTATGCACATGGCTGCCATAGCCCTTGTACAGGCTGAAGAAGGCATTTTTGCGCAGTGTCCGGTCGGTGCTCTGCTGGTGGAGGATATAATTGGCCCCGCTGACTTCATGCATCTGCCCGTGTTCATCCGGGACAGAGTCAAATGTCAGATCGGCATCCATCAGTTTTTCGGCAATTTCCTGCGGCGCATTCAGGGCCTGGCTGAGCCGGGCCAGGATTTCCTCTTCCCCGGCCGAAAGCGTATGCGGTTTCCGGCGGATCAGGCATTCCATGGTAAAGCGGTACGGCTTCATGACTTCCGCATCGCGGATCTGTTCCAGCTCTTCCTGGGACAGTTCGAGAATCTCCGGCTCGGCAAAAGCTGTCCGGCTGCCCACGTCCGTCGCGCGGCTGAAAATGCGGGCATACATGCGGTTTGCCTCAGCGGCTCTGGTATCTTCACTCTGCCGCAGACTGGCATAGTTGAACAGATTGTTCAGCTTCCGCTTCAGGGCTGTTTCCGCCGCAAAATAAGCAGCGATCGCTTCGGCATCGTGCAGGGTTCCCTGCCGGCCGGTCACATCCTGAATCAGATCATCCAGCGTATCGAGTTCCTTCTGCCATTCTTCATCATTCTTATAAAGGGTCGAAAGATCCCAGTGATAAGCGGGATCGGTATCCTTGCGTTCTTTCAGTTCGGTATTCATCGGCTGTCTCCTTTTTATATATCAAGCTGTTCCTGATGCACTGCCACCGGGCCGAAGCTGCGGCGGTGGATCGGGGTAATTCCGTATTGTTCAATGGCATGCAGGTGTTCCTTTGTCGGGTAACCCTTGTTGCGGGCAAAGCCGTACTGCGGATAGATTTTGTCATAGGCCAGCATGATCCTGTCCCTGGTCACCTTGGCCAGGATGGACCCGGCAGCGATCGAGATGGATTTCTGATCCCCTTTGACCAGCGGGATCACTTCCTTATCCAGCTCCAGCGGCATGGCATCAGTCAGGATGAGATCACCCGGCAGTTCCGTCGCGATCTCCGCCATGGCCAGCTGATCCGCCCGGTAGATATTGTACCGGTCAATATCGGCCTCACTGACGTTCTTAATGGCAAAGTACAGGGCATCTGCCATGATGAGGTCATACAGTTCATCCCGCTTCTTTTCACTCAGCGCCTTGGAATCATAGATATCCGGGTTTTCATAGCCGGGCGGGAAGATGACGCCGGCAACGGTCAAAGGACCGGCAAGGGGTCCCCTGCCGGCCTCATCAATGCCCAGGACAAGCCTGTTGTTCAGCCAGGCTTCATGTTCGTAGTCATTCGGACAGATTTTCAGTTTCTTCATCCGCAGCCTCCAGTGTCAGCGGTCCGATCCGGCCCTTCCGGACTTCCTGCAGGAACATGATGGCCGCCCGTTTGGTATCGGGAAGATCATTCTCCTTCCGCAGGTTTCGCTTCGCCGCAATCGCCCGCAGCACTGCCGGCGGACTGTCTTCCTTCGTGCATCCGTATACCTCCGGAAGCAGCTCCGGATAGCGGTCCTGGATCACATGAATGCCGTCCATGGCAATCATGGGAAGATCCAGAATATCATCATTGATCGCGCCGGTCACGGCCAGCAGCGACCCGGTTTTTTCATCATCGAATTTCGGCCAGAGAACCCCCGGTGTATCGAGCAGTTCCAGCCGTTCATCCGCATGGATCCACGCCAGACTCCTGGTAACACCCGGCCGGTCCTCGGTTTTGGCCTGGGTCCGGGAGGCGATCCGGTTGATCATGGTGGACTTGCCGACATTGGGAATGCCGCAGGCCATGGCTCTGACCGGGCGCGGCCGGATGCCCCGGCTCTGCTGTTTCTCCCGCTTTTCCTTTGTCAGATCCAATGCGGCCTGAATCAGTTTCTTCTTGACGTTCTTATCTCTCTGCAGATCCAGAGCCAGGGCCTTATAACCCTCCTTCTCCAGTTTCCGCAGCCATTTCTCCGTTTCGGCTTCATCGGCCATATCTCTGCGGGACAGCACGATAATGCGCGGCTTTCCGGAGGACAGCGAGTCCAGCACCGGATTGCGGGAAGCTTCCGGGATCCGGGCATCACGCACTTCGATGACCACATCCACCACTTTCAGCTTTTCCTGCATCTCCCGCCGGGCCTTGTCCATATGCCCCGGATACCACTGTACTTTTACCATGTCTGGACTCCGAATTCCGATATCGGGAACAGGATCAGTGCCCCTTTGGCCGTAATGGTATCCTCATGGAACGGGCCGTAGACCCGTGAGTCGGAACTGTGCGGACGGTTGTCCCCGAGACAGTAGTATTCATCTTCCTTCAGGGTAACCGGTTCGATGTCACCCATAAAGTCATCACCATAGGAACTGACATAGGCCTCATCAAGAAACGGCTCTTCCATGGCTGTGCCATTGACATACAGCACCCCGTCCGTATAGGAAATCGTCTCGCCCGGCAGGCCGATGACCCGCTTGACCAGGTATTCATTCTTTTCCTTCAGATAGATGATGGCAATATCAAAACGCTCAAGATGGCCGGCTTTGCGGCCGATCACATTGGTGATGCCGTACGAACCGTCCTGCAGCGTCGGATACATGGAACTGCCCTTGACTTCAATCGGCTGGATGACGAATTTGCCCAGCAGAAAGACGATGAGCATGCATATGACAAGTTCTTTCAGGAACCCGATGGATTCCTTTACAAACGGTCTCAGTTTTCTCTTCTTCTTTTTCACTGCCATACTAGGATTATAACAAAAAAGAGAAGGTATTGAACCTTCTCCTGCAGAACTCAGCGATCTTCCTTGATACGTGCGTTCTTGGCGGACAGACCCTTCAGGTATGTCAGCTTAGCCCGGCGGACCTTACCGAAACGGACTACATCGACATGGTCGATAATCGGGGAGTGCATCGGGAATGTTCTCTGCACGCCGATACCGTTGGACATCTTGCGGACTGTGAATGTCTCACCGACGCCGCCGTTCTTCTTGCCTACGCAGACACCTTCGAAGACCTGAATACGGGACTTCTCACCTTCACGGATTCTGACGTGAACCCGCAGAGTGTCACCGGCTTCAAATTCCGGAATGTCGTTGCGCAGCTGTGATTTTGTAATCTTGTCAACCAGATCCATTTTCATGATTTCTTCTCTCCTTCTGTACCGATTGATCTTTCTGCTCATGGTCC
>JAFWEA010000253.1 GCA_017543005.1 Solobacterium sp.
AGGCATGTTCATCCTTGATTTCCTGCAGCAGCTGCGGGTTCAGGATGACATCAATGGCTGTCCAAGCCAGGGCTGTGGTACCCAGGATGATGGAATCCAGGCCCTTCTGCGAGCAGGAAGCCTCAACCATGCCCTGGGAGTGACCCGGCACCGCCACATCGGTGATGCTGAGCATCGGCTGGATGACCGGGACAACCTGGGAAACGTTGCCGACATCACTGGAGCCCGGCTGAACATCCCAGGTCTGCGGTTCACTCTCGTGACCCAGTGCCTTCAGGTTCTCGGCCCAGACCGCATCGAGCTTCGGAGTCAGAACCATGTTGTCAACGAAGTTCTGGAACAGGTGCATGCTGCCCTTGGTGCCGGTCTGCAGGGCGGCGCCTTCGACGATCTTTTCGACCTTGGCATAGATGTCTTCCACCGTGCTCTTGGCCGCAGCCCGCAGATAGTATTTGGACTTGGTGTATTCCGGGATGACGTTCGGGGCCGTGCCGCCGTCGGTGATGATGCCGTGGATCCGCACATCCGGCGTGACCTGCTGTCTCAGCATGCTGATGGCATTGTAGACCAGGATCTGGGCATCCAGGGCGTTCAGGCCAAGATGCGGCACTGCTGCGGCATGGGCCGGCTTACCCCAGAATTCGATATCAACCGGCGCATTGGCCAGGTTGCGGCTGGACAGGCTGTTCTGCGGGGTGCTGCCCGGATGGACGCACAGGGCGAAATCAACATCCTTGAAGTAGCCGTCGCGGACAAAGCTGCCCTTGGCGCTGCCCTCTTCACCGCCTTCTTCGCCCGGGGTGCCGTAGACTCTGACTTCACCGCCGAGTTCATCGATGATGCTCTTGAGGGCTGCCCCGGCCAGCGAGGAAGTCGCGCCGAAGATATTGTGCCCGCAGCCATGGCCCAGGCCGGCCAGGGCGTCATATTCCGCCAGCAGGACAACCACCGGGCCCGGCTTGCCGCTCTTGTAGTATGCCGCAAAACCGGTTCTCTGATGGGCTGCCGGCAGTTCGATCTCAAAGCCTTCTGCCTTCAGCTGATTGGTCAGCGTTTCCGAAGCGAAGAATTCATAGTTGGATACTTCCGGCTTCGCGTGGATAGCCAGGGCGATATCCTGGTAGACTTTACCGTGCTCTTTGGCAAATGCAGCTGTTCTTCCCTTGAAATCTGTCATGATTACCTCCGTTATTTCTCTCCTGCAGCTTCTTTCAGTTCGTCAATGCTCGTGTATTTCTTCGAATACAGGGTCAGCGGGGCCATGCTGGTGTCACCGATCACGGTCAGATCGTAACCCTGGGCTTCGATTTCCTTGTTCAGATAAGCATAGTGCTGGAAACTGTTCAGATCGATTTCCCCGCTGTTGAGGGCCTCATTCGGCAGGGTGTAGGCATCGAACTGGACAATGTCGATATAAATATTGTCACCGCGCTCATCCAGAATCTTCTGAACTGCATTCCAGGTATCATGATTGGCACCGCATACGCCGACCTTGACCACGGTCTTGTCACCCTGTTCGCTCTTGTAGGAGTCCACTTCGGCCAGCAGTTCTTCATCACTCAGTTCGGTC
>JAFWEA010000024.1 GCA_017543005.1 Solobacterium sp.
GGAAATGGGTCAGCTGACCTGTTTCTTTGTTTTTCGGGGTCTTTTGGTCATTTTTAGGCATCCGCATATAAGATCTTATCTGCAAAGCATAGAAAAAGTGGCCTTCCCTTACGGGTAAGACCACTTTGTCAACAAACTGAGCAGACTGTGTCTGCTAAATGTTCTTCATGGCGGATTCACAGATCCGGCCGAAGAGTGATATCACCGAACTCAGGGCCAGGAAGATGATGCCCGTCACCGGTTCCTTGACGATGAAGAAGCGGATGCCGGCGATCATGAAGACACAACCGAGGGTGTAGTATACCGTACGGAAATACTGCAGGCGTTTTCTGGTCTGCCGGTTGATCTCGGCCAGGGTGGCCGGATCGGGCGGCTGCGGCCGGCTTTCTTCCTCTTCCGGTTCATCCTGCATTTCCTTTTTGATGTCTGCCAGTTTCATACAACCATACTAGCACAAAAGGCGGATGATCCGCCTTTTGTCTGTCAATAACTTGTATCCTTGATCCAGCGCTCGAACTCTTCGTCCGTTGCCAGGACACTGTGCGTATCCGTGATCTGATGCACGGTGCCGACCGTGTAGTCCACGCCTTCCTTTTTCTTGTCATAGGTCAGCGCAATCCGGTTCTTTTCAACCCGCGGGTTGGGCTTCGGGATGGCAGAGAGAAGCGACTTGGTATACGGATGCACCGGGTTCCTGAAGATCTCATCGGTTGTGCCGGTTTCCACCAGGTGTCCCAGGTGCATGACCCCGATCCGGTCGGAGATGTACTTGACCATGGACAGGTCGTGGGCAATGAACAGATAGGTCGTACCGAGTTCGTCCTGCAGGTCCTTCATCAGGTTGACCACCTGGGCCTGAATCGAGACGTCCAGGGCAGAAATTGCCTCATCCGCAATGACCAGTTTCGGATTCAGCACCAGTGCCCGGGCAATGCCGATGCGCTGCCGCTGGCCGCCGGAGAACTGCTGCGGATAACGGGTTGCGTGTTCCCGGGACAGACCGACCTTTTCAAGAATGGTATTCACCTTCTCGTCCAGATCTGCCTGATCCTTGTACATGTGATGGATTTCCAGACCCTGGGCAATGATCTCCTTGACCTTCTTGCGGGGATTCAGGCAGGCCATCGGGTCCTGGAAGATCATCTGCATGTTCGTGCGCAGATATTCCTCGTCCTCCGGCTTCATGTTACCGCTGATGTCGCGGCCGTCGAAGATGATCTTGCCGTCAGTCGGAGTATACAGGCGGATCAGAGCCCGTCCGGTAGTCGATTTACCCGAACCGGACTCCCCGACCAGACCATACGTCTCGCCCGGATAGATATCAAAGCTGATCCCATCAACCGCCTTGGTTGTGTAGCTGCGGCTGATGCGGAAGTGCTGCTTCAAATTTTCAACATGAAGGAGCGGTTCACGTGCAGTCTCTGTCATACGCCTTCATTCTCCTTCCTCATCTTTTCCATGCGTTCTTTCAGCTGATCCGGCATTTCCACTTTCGGGGCCCGCGGATCACAGAGCCAGCTGGCCACCCGGTGCTGTCCGCCGACATTGAACATCGGCGGCTCGGCCTTGTAGTCAATGGCCAGGGCGAACGGGTTGCGGGGTGCAAAGGCATCACCTTCGATCTTTTCCAGCAGGTTCGGCGGGGTGCCGGGAATGGCGAACAGCCGCTTCGAATTCGTGTCGGTATCCGGCATTGAGGCCAGCAGGCCCCAGGTATACGGATGCCGCGGATCATAGAATATCTCATCGATGCTGCCCTTCTCGATAATCCGGCCGGCATACATGACGTCGACATAGTCGGCAACCTTGGCCACGACGCCCAGGTCATGGGTGATATAGATAACCGATACGCCGGTCTCTTTCTGCAGTTCCTTAATCAGTTCGAGAATCTTGGCCTGAATGGTAACATCCAGCGCCGTTGTCGGTTCATCGCAGATCAGGATATCCGGGTTGCAGGCCAGGGCGATCGCGATGACGACTCTCTGCCGCATGCCGCCGGACAGCTGATGCGGATATTCGTGGAACCGCTTCTCCGGGTTTTCGATGCCGACCTTGTGCAGCAGGTCGATTGCCCGTTCCTTGGCAGCTTCCTTGGAAATCTTCTCGTGCAGGATCATGCCTTCCATGATCTGCTTGCCGATGATCATCGTCGGATCTAGGGAAGTCATCGGATCCTGGAAGACCATGGCAATGTGCTTGCCGTTGAAACGGTAGCGGATTTCCTTCTGACTCAGCTTGGTCAGGTCAACCGTTTCCCGTTCCCCCTTCTCATTGGTGAAGGTGTAATCGATGGAGCCGCTTTCGATCCGGCCGTTGTTTGCCATAATGCCCATGATGGTCTTGACGGTAACGGACTTGCCGGAACCGGACTCACCGACGATGGCAATGGTCTCACCGCGGAACAGGTCCATGCGGACACCGCGGATCGCCCGCACCGTGCCGCTGGCGGTATCGAAGGAAATATTCAGATCACGGACCGATAATACCCGGTCTTTCTTGTCTTTTTTAGCAGTCATGAATATTCCTCCTTATCCCTGTTTCTGGTTCGGGTCAAAGGCATCCCGGATACCGTCAGCAAACAGGTTGAAGCTCAGCATCAGCAGTGCCAGAACGGTAATGGAGCACATGATCATGTACGGATGGATGGTCAGTGACTTGTATCCGTCCGAGATCAGGGAACCAAGCGACGCATTCGGCGGCTGGATACCCAGACCGACGAAGGACAGGAAGGCTTCCGTGAAGATCGCGTTTGGCACCGAGAACATGGACATGATGATCAGCTGGCCGAAGATATTCGGCATGATGTCCTTGAAGATAATTGCGAAGTTCTTGGCACCCAGGGTCCGGGAAGCCAGAATGTATTCACTTTCCTTCAGCTTGAGGACCTCAGCCCGGGCAATCCGGGACATGCCGATCCAGCCGGTGATCATTAATGTAAAGATAATGGACGGAATGCCCTGAGGCAGCACCAGACCGAGCAGTGTGACCACAACCAGGGTCGGGATGCCGTTTAGGATTTCCGCAAACCGCTGCATGACCATATCGATCCGGCCGCCGAA
>JAFWEA010000254.1 GCA_017543005.1 Solobacterium sp.
AAGAACGGTCTGCTCGCCGTCATTGAAGGCAAGCAGGCAGAATTCACGGGGAAATAATCATGCGGGAAAGAAAAGTCATCGATCTCTGCCTCGATATGCCGATGCAGGCCCACGAAATGATCGCCACCCTGTCCCACATGTGCCTTGACCCCAGCTTCCGCGGCTACAAGACCGCCTACGCGCCGGGCATCGCCGCCCAGGCCGGGCTGGACATCGCCGAGCTGGACCGGATCCTGGAAGAAAAAGGCGAGGAAGCCTGGATTGAAACCGTCCGGGCCGGCGCCGAAAAGAATGCCGTCACCCCGGCAAAGTTCGTGGAGTACCTCGACAGCATCAACGTGGCCTGGGGCATCACCTGCGACAGCACGCATGACAACGCCAAGACAGCCGAGATCGTGCATGCCTTCCCGGACCGCTTCAAGGGCTTTATCTTCGTTGACCCGAACAAGGGCATGGAAGCCGTCAGGGAGCTGGAAAAAGGCGTCAAGGACTACGGTCTGCACGCCCTGTACCTGACTGCCTTCCGCACCCACCTGCCGGCCAACGACAAGAAGAATTACCCGCTGTATGCCAAGGCCTGCGAACTGGGCATTCCGGTGCACATCTACAGCAGTCTGAACCTGTCCAAGGAAGTGCCGTATGATATCGGACATCCCCGCTATATTGATGAAGTCGCCAGGGACTTCCCGGAACTGAAGATCATGGCCGGGGTCAGCGGCTGGCCATGGGTGCTGGATTTCATCTCCCTGGCATACCGGCATCAGAATGTCTACCTGAACTTTGAAACCCATGAACCGCGCAAGATGAACATGCGGGGATCCGGCTATGAACCATATCTCTTCTATGCCGAGACCCAGCTGAAGAACCGCCTCTGCTTTGCCAGCAACTGGACCACCCAGTCCATCAGCGTGGACGACCTGGTCAAGCAGGTGGAGGATCTGCCGCTGCAGCCGGATACCATTGACCGCATTCTCTATGACAATGCGGCGGAATTCTACCGCTGAGGCACAAAAAAACTCTCGTTTGAACGGGAGTTTTTTCAGTTTACGCCATGATGGCCGAGAAACCCAGATAGTAGACAACTGCGACAATCAGGAAGGTTACGACAATCGGTATGGTCCGCTTGATCAGGGCGCCCAGTGAGACATTGAAGTGTTCACAGGACAGCGTCAGGCAGACATGGGTCGGCGAGACCTGCATGGCCGCATAGACCGAGCACATCAGCAGGCACAAGAGCGGCAGTCCCGAATTCGGAATCGCTGCGAAGGCAACCGGGACCATGGTTGTTGTCATGGTCAGTGAACCGGCAACGATCGAGCCGAAGAAGCAGATCAGCACGAAGATCAGGAAGGTCGGAATCGGCAGCTTCTCAAAGAAGCCCGGCAGTGCCGAAATAACATTCGTGGAGGTCAGGATGGCCTTGAAGGTATAGACCGCCAGGGTATTCAGGATGACTTTCGGCTGCAGGGAAGACACAAAGTACGGCTTGACTTCATCAAAGGTGAACTTGCCGAAGAAGAAGTAGGCCACAATGACGATCATGACCGTCAGGGCAACATTCATGTTGAAGCCGACAATCAAGACAATGGCCACCAAAATCGGCCAGATGCCGCCGACAAAGTCCTTGAAGTCCCTGCCCTTGTCAGTGGAAGGATCCCCTTCCGCCCTGACCGGAACCTTGCCCCGGTACAGGTAGAAGCAGCCGATCAGCACGAGAATGATCATCAGCGGCAGCATGCCAAGGACGAACCCGCCGGCCGATACACCGGTCAGGGCCAGCGCGGTCAGGATGGCCGCGTAGGTCGGCATGAACGCTTCCGAAACATGCCGGAAGAAGGAAGCAGCGGTCGCCTTTTCTTCGTTTGTCAGCCGGTCACCGACCGCTTCGCTGATGACATCACCGGAAATGAATACCGCCGGAGCTGCCGGCAGCAGGCCGATGATGAACGGTGCCACTGTGCAGGTGACCCAGTTGTTGTGGAACAGTCTGGTCAGCGCCTTCTGGGAACGGTCAATACCGCCTCTCGCCTTGATCATGCTCTGCATGAATGTAATCAGATACATCATAAGGATCAGCTGCAGAGTGCTCATCGCAGTCAGATCATGGACAATCGCGTTGACGCCGGTCATGAACGGAACCCTGTACATGAGCCAGCAGGCAACTGCCGCAACCGGTGCCGCAATGGCCAGCGGCTGCTTCATAACGATTAATGCAATCATGACCGCAAATACGATCACAAGTTTAATAATCTCCATTGAATACCCCTTTCCGTAGTTTTTTACGATAGACGGTAATCAGTTTACTTCTTTCCAGCCCTTTTTTCAATGAAAATGATAAACCGGCAATTATGATTTCAGACGACACCCATAACGGTGTCAGTCAACTGAAAAAGCCGCATTGTCTGCGGCCTTTTCATCAGTTATTTATGATGATTACTTCTTCTGGGCGAGAGCGAGCTGGGCCAGAACATTCAGCAGATCGCTTCCGTCGAAGGAGCTGGCCTGCTGCTGGACCGGCTGGCTGGCATTCATCAGGGTGCCGAGCAGTCCGTTGAGACCGGCCGGCTGCTGCGCCTGCGGCTGGGCCTGCTGGCCGAGCAGTGTTCCCATC
>JAFWEA010000255.1 GCA_017543005.1 Solobacterium sp.
GTATACCGGTGATGTCACGATCAAGGATGCCGTCGGTTCCTCGCTGAACATTCCGGCCATCCTGACCCTGCAGCGGGTTGTCGATGCGGTCGGCAAGGACAAGGTTGTCAATTACCTGAATTCCATCGGTTTCTCCCGGGTCACCAAGGATAACTTCCACCTCTCGTTCGCCATCGGCGGCACCCTGTTTGAGACAACGGTCAAGGAACTGGCCGGTGCCCATGCCATGCTGATCAACGGCGGCGTATACAACGAACCGCACACCATTGCCAAGATTGTCATGCAGGACGGCACGGAGTACTATCCGCAGAACCAGAACCGGCAGGTG
This sequence comes from Solobacterium sp., assembly GCA_017543005.1. GTDB lineage: Bacteria > Bacillota_I > Bacilli_A > Erysipelotrichales > Erysipelotrichaceae > Bulleidia. The sequence continues at coordinate 329 of JAFWEA010000255.1, forward strand.
CTGAGTTCCGGCAGTGCCTGGCTGACCTGCCAGCTGATGGAAAACAACGTCAGCGGCACCTACTGGAACTATATGGATATCCTGCGCCGCAGCTATCCTGTCTATGCGAAAACCGGCACCACCGACTGGGGACGCGACGGTATCCCCTACGGCATTCCGATCGGCCAGATGAAAGACAAGTGGATGGTGGCCAGCACGTCGCACTATACCAACTGTGTCTGGGTCGGCTATGACATGGCAGTCGCCGGCAAGCAGACCTATTACACCAACTACAAGAGCCAGCTCAATATCCCCGGCAACATCAACCGGCTGCTGCTGAATGTCGAAGAGGATCTCTCCGAGGATCTGCCGGAACCGGTCAAGAAGCCGGAAGATGTCATCGATGTCCGGTATGTATACGGCAGCTGGCCGCATGTTCAGGCAGAAGACTGGATGGATCCGGCGAATCTGATCACTTCCCAGGAATCCAAGGCCGGTCTGGAAGCGAAACCGCTGATGAGTTCCGAGGAATTCCGGGCCAGCCTGAAGAAAGACGGCGATGACAAACTCGGCATCACAGCCACCTACGATCAGTACGGCACCCTGCATGTCACCTGGGGCACCAACGGTGACTTCTGTGCCGGCGGAAAGCGCAATATTTCCCTGCATGATCAGTGGAATGACATTGATGAATGGGGCACCTGCCTGGTTGACCTGTCATGGCTGACCGGCATCGGCGGCGGCTCCTTCTGGGGCACCCTGTATCTTGACGGCTATGAAGCCGGGACCTTCAGCAGTGATACCGGTCAGTTTGACGGCTGGGTCACCGATCTCTGGGGTCAGGTTCAGGTCTGCGGCGGCGGCGACATGTCCGCCGAAACAGCCTGTGCCATCGCCGAATATGAACCGGTCCCGGACTACTACAACGGTGAAGCCGGCTGGTGGGACGCCGACGGCAACTGGCACGCTCAGTAAATCATTTCCATTCAGAGGAACTGCACAAGGCAGTTCCTCTTTTCTGTTCCCTGCTCACACATAACAAAAACCCGGAAGTCTCCGGGTTTATCAGATATATGTTTTTTTATGCCGCGGCCGGTTTATCCTTCAGCCTGATCTTGATGCAGACGTTGTTCATGTACATCGCCGAAGAATAACTGATCTCATCCGCGCTGGCAAAGATCAGCCGCAGCCCGATATGGGACTCGACATCCTTCGGATTGAGCATCTCATACCGTTCCTTCAGATTGAACCGCCGGCAGTCATCCCGCAGACGCAGGATCAGCCATTCGTCGCTGACCGCAGTCCGTACTTCCAGATGATGTTTCCGGCCGTCATTGAAGCCGTGTTCGATACTGTTGACAGCCAGTTCCTCCATGCACAGGGACAGATGATAGACCTGGCGGGGATCAATGCCCTGGAACTTATAGAACGCATAGACTTCCTGCGAAGCCTGGTTGGCTTCTTCGGCACTTGTGACATGTTTTCTCAGTTCGTAAATATTGGTGTCCTTCGCCTCTTTCGGCGCATGGCTTTTCCGGTAGATCAGCCAGCCGGCCAGAACAATTCCGGCAAACA
>JAFWEA010000256.1 GCA_017543005.1 Solobacterium sp.
CTATGAAAAACAGAATCCGCCTGCTCGCGACGAGCGATGTTCACGGTTATATTTATCCTTACGATTACGCTGATCAGTCTGAAGCCGAATACGGCCTGGCCCGGCTGAATACCCTGATCACTTCCCTGCGGGATGAGAATACCCTGCTGATTGACAACGGGGATATCCTGGAAGGCTCACCGCTTTCTTTCTATCACTTCCATGAGCACAAAGACGATGTCTCGCCGATGACAAAGGTGCTCGATGCCATGGAATATGACCTCATCAACCTCGGCAACCATGACTTCAACTACGGTGAGGAAGTGCTGCTGCGGCATCTGGACAACATGCATGCCCCGCTGCTGACCGGCAATGTGCTCTACAAGGGCAAGCCGCTGGGCCTGACCTATGCCGTCAAGGAACTGGCCGGCAAGAAGATCGTCCTGTTCGGGGTGGTGACACACTATATTCCCAACTGGGAAAAGAAACAGAATATCAAACACTTCAAGTTCCCGGATGCCCTGGAAACCGCGAAGAAGACCGTGGATCTGATCCGCCGGCTGGAAAAGCCCGACTATATCATCGGTGTCTACCATGGCGGCTTCGAACGGGACCTGAAGACCGGCCAGCCGACCGAGGACCTGACCGGTGAAAACCAGGGCTATGAGATGCTCCGGCAGATCCAGGGACTCGATGTACTCATTACCGGGCACCAGCACCGTACGCTTGCCGGGGAAGCCTTCGGCACCGTCTACACCCAGACCGCCGATAAAGGTCTTGAACTGGCCTGCATCGATATCTATACCGATACCGGCGCAATCGAACCGCGGATCCTGAAGGCCGATACCCCGGCCGACCCGGAACTGGAAGCCCTCGTCCAGGCCGAAGAAGACGAATGCCAGACATGGCTGGACCAGCCCCTGGGTGAAACAAAGACCGATCTTGCCATCCGCGATGAATTCGATGCCAGGCTGCACAAGGGCTCACTGATCAGCTTCATCAACCACGTCCAGATGGAAGCCACCGGGGCCCAGCTGTCCGGCACGGCCCTGTTCCTGGGCGCATCCGGTTTTGGTCACAGCATCACCATGCGCAACCTGGTCAGCACCTATGTCTATCCCAACACCCTGACCGTCAAGAAGATAACCGGGGCCATCCTGAAGGCATATCTTGAGAAATGCGCCGAGTTCTGGACGATCAAAGGCGAACACATCGCCGTCTCTTCCCGCTATGAATATCCCAAACCACAGCACTACAACTATGACATGCTCGACGGGGTCAGCTATGAGATCCACGTGTCCAACGATATCGGCAATCGTATCCAGAACCTGACATATCAGGGTAAGCCGGTTACGGATGACATGGAATTCACGCTGGTCATCAACAATTACCGGGCTGCCGGCGGCGGCGACTTCTACATGCTGAAGGACGCCCCGACCGTCAGGGTGTACACCAGTGACATGGTTGAAGTCCTGGCCGAGTACATCATGTCCCGCCTGATCATCGATTTTACCCCGGAAGACAACATCCGGGTCATGCGCTGATATGTTTGAAACATCCGGAATTATTGATAGAAATCTGATTATGGAACTGCAGGAAAAGGATATGCCGCGCCTGAACAAAATCACGCTCGGCCTGTTTGTGATCCTGCTGGTGCTGGCATTGCGTTATCCGTTTGGTTCCCACGCCTTCACGATTTCCCTGCTGTGCTCGGCCCTGCCCTTCCTGGTGCGGGTCTCCCTGATCAGGAATTACATCCAGATCAACCTGGGGGCCATCAAGAACCTGACCGGCGGCCGGGAAACCCTGGAAGTCGGCACGGTCTTCCACGATGACCATGTCATCATGAGCCTGCCGGACGGCACCAACCCGGTCGTCATCCCCTATGAGGAACTGCACCGGATCCTGGTTACGCCATCCGTCTACTGCATCAGTTCCGTCAGCCACAACGGTGTCTATGTCTTCCGGAACCAGCTCTCGCCGGAAGAACAGAAGGAACTGTTTGCCTTCCTGAAACAGAAAGATACAAAAATTCCGGAAAACCAGTTCCCGGAATCATTCTGATGATGAAGCGTACCAAAGTGGTGCGCTTTTTTACTGCTGTACAGGGGTGACCGTAATGGTCTGGTACGGGATTGTAATGCCTTCTTTCAGGAAGGACTGCACGATGCCTTCCCGCAGATGACTGCACACGATGTAGCTTTCATCCACGGTAGCGGTCCAGACCGTAAACTTCAGCAGCAGGCCATTGCCTGTCACCCGGCTGGTATAGACCATGACATCCTTGTCGAGAATGGCATCTTCCTTCTGCAGCAGTTCCCTGATAATCCGGCGGGCCTTGTCGAGATCCGTGTCATAGGCCACCTCGAACTCCAGGAAATTGCCGACCCGGCTCAGAATATTCTGGTTGACGATCACGGCGGTATCCACAGTGCTGTTAGGCACAATGCAGGTCTGGCCGTCATACTGTTCGATCATGACATGCCGGATGGTGATGTCCTTGACGATACCTTCGGCCACCACCGAACCGTTGGAAATAATCCTGACTTTATTGCCGATTTCCACCGGCCGGCTGAAGGACAGGGTAAACCCGGCGATGATATTGCCCAGGGTCTGCTGGGCCGCAAACGTGACAATGGCAATGATCAGCGTGCTGCTCTGCACCAGGGTGGTGCTGAGTTCCCGGGTCAGTTCAATCTGGTTCAATACGGCATAAACCCCGAAGACGATGATAATGAAGCTGGCAATGCTGCGCAGATACTTCAGCGGCAGCTGCTGTTTCTTCGCAATCAGGCGGTTGAAAAAGGAGTTGGACAGGGCCAGCAGCAGAATCGTTATGACAACCGCAAGGGCAATTCCGATCAGATTTTCCATGGTTTCCTCCTTTTACATGCATGTATTATCATATCGCGTTCAGGGCAGCTGATCCAGCCGGGTGCGGATGAAATCCATCATGCGCCTGGCCGCCGCCGGCAGCATCTCCGGTTCCCGCCAGCCGATGCAGACCGGCCGCAGCACCGGGGGATCGGTGTCCCGTATGGCAATGTTGTAGTTGGCCCGCTGCAGCACCATCTCCGAGAGGATGCTGACGCCCATGCCGGCTTCGACCATGGACATGATCGTGTAGTCATCGGCGATGGTATAGCGCACCTTCGGCTTGATATGCAGAGCGGCAAATGCCTGCAGCGGTTCACTGTACCGGCCCAGTTCGACCAGGATAAACGGGTCTTTTTTCAGTTCAGCCAGCGGTACGACTTCGTGCCCGGCCAGCGGATGATCCAGCGGCAGAATCACTTTCATGCGCACGGTCCGCAGCACTTCCTTGCGGATGCCTTCAACAGGCTCATCACTGACAAAGCCGAAGTCCACGGCCCCGGTCCGGATCAGGGCCTCAATTTCATCATAGTTGCCCTGCTGGATGACAAAATCAATCCCGGGATATTCCTTCCGGAACTCCTGCAGGATCACCGGCAGCCAGTTGACGGAGATACTGGACAGGGTGCCCATCCGGATCAGGCCGGAGCTCAGGTTGCTAATCTCGGCAGCCTTTTCCTTCATGGCATCATAGCGGTAGATGAGCTGTTCGATATACGGGTAAAGTTCTTCCCCGTCCGGGGTCAGCCTGACCCCGCTGCGGCCTCTCTGCAGCAGCCGGATGCCCAGTTCCTCCTCCAGTGAGGCAATCGCCTGGCTCATGGCTGACTGCGTGTAGCCGAGTTCATCGGCAGCC
>JAFWEA010000257.1 GCA_017543005.1 Solobacterium sp.
CAAGAACGGCCAGATCATTGCCGTCAGCGAAGGCTACAAGGCAATGAAGTCCTGCCTGAACGGTATTGAGAGCGTCCGCAAGAACGCTGCCGAAGGCAATATCGTCAAGGAAGACAAGTAAGCATAATCCCAAAAAGAAAAAGATGAGTAATCATCTTTTTCTTATGCTTGATCAGAACTGGGCGAACAGACTGCCGAAGCCGCCGGTGTGGATCACCACGGAGTTGCCGTCGACTTCGCCTTTTTTGATCATGTCCTCGTAGCCGACGAGCAGCTTGGCATTGTAGATATTCTCGATATGGATGCCTTCCCGGCGGGCAAAGTCGAACACCATCTGGGCGCTTTCCGGGGTGTTGATGCCCCAGCCTTCGCCGCGATATTTTGTCACGATATCGGCCGCTTCCCGGACTTCATATGGGAACGGCATACCGGTGATTTCCGCCATTTCGGCAATGGCACTCTGAATGTGTTCACAGAGTACTGTCTCATCATCTTCGACGCTGATGATGTGGATCCGGAAGGGGAAGCCCATCAGGGCGTTGCCGTAGATCAGGCCCGAAGCGATGCCGGCGTTGCCGCCCGGCGCGAAGACATGCGGGATATCCAGGCCCATGGCGGCGAACTGTTCCTTCATTTCAATGACGGCATTGGCATAGCCCAGGGCGTTGATCCCGCCGAAGCCGCGGATCAGGTACGGTTTGTCACCGCGCTGCTTGAGCTGCTCGAGCACTTCAAAGGCGTGCTGTTCCCGGATGGAACTGTCGCAGGCGCCCATCCAGATCCGCTCGATGCCCATGATGTCATTGAGCAGGACGTTGCCCTGGCGTTCCGCCGGTTCATCGGAATTGTGCAGGATGACGCACTTCAGGCCCGCATGGGCGGCACAGGCTGCGGCCAGGGCGCAGAAGTTGCTCTGGGCCCCGCCCGAGACGAGGATCGTATCACAGCCTTCGGCCTTGGCAGCGCCGAGGATGTACTCCATGCAGCGGACCTTGTTGCCACCGGCGCCGATGCCGGTCAGATCATCCCGCTTCAGGTACATGGCATACGCCGAGTGCAGGAAAGCTTCTTCGTTGGTCAGTCTGGTGATCGGTGTAGGCAGGCCGGCCACTTTCTCCCGCGGCAGGCCGGCCATGACTTCTTCAAAGCGCATTGTTTTTCCTCCTGTTATTAACGGATGATATCCACGACTTCACCGACATACATGCGGTGAGCCGGTTCGCTGCCGTAGTACTTTTTCCGTACTTCTTCCGGGAATGCGGACACATCAAGGTCCTGGCAGTAGATCTTTCTGCACAGCAGGGTGACTTCCGCTTCTTTGTACATGACGCTGTCACCGGCCGGCTGCGGGGTCAGGCCGCTTTCTTTGTCCTTGTCCATGTCGCGGCCGGACTTGGAACCCATGATGCCGTGGGCTTTGCGGAATTCTTCCTTCAGGAAGCCGACCGTGAAATATTCATTTTCTTCCATGAAACCGTAGGTATGCCGGTTCGGCCGGACATAAACGGTGACGACGGGCTTGCCCCACAGGGTGCCCATGCCGCCCCAGCTGATGGTCATGGCGTTGTGCTCTGCCATTGTCCCGGCGCACAGCAGGCCCCATTTTTTGTCATACAGAGTGAAGATGTCAGTGGTGAATTCTTTCATTGTTATTTCCTCCGCTTATCTGATGATATCAATGACTTCGCCGATGTACATGCGGTGCACCGGTTCGGTGATGTAGTGTTCCTCGACGACATCGGCCGGCACC
>JAFWEA010000258.1 GCA_017543005.1 Solobacterium sp.
CCGCCATACAGTTCATCGGTGACTTCATTGAGCACTTTCAGCAGGGCAGGCTGACGGCTGATCCCGCCGCCGATGGCAAACCGGTCAAGGTCCAGCACCGACTGCAGTGCCAGCATGCCGTTGGCCAGCGTCCGGCACCATTTATAGAGAACCTCGACGGAAAGCGGGTCATCGCGGTCCACGGTCGCAAACAGCTGATATCCGTCCGCTGATCCCGGGGCAAGTCCGGCCGCCTTTTCATAGTCCCTGACGAGCCCGCCGGCTCCGCATCTGAGACCCCAGATCTGTTCTTCGTAATAGGCTTCTTCCATCAATGTGGGAATGTAGGAGAACTCGCCGGCCGCGAAGGTGGAGCCGCGGTACAGTTTTCCGTCCAGAATGATCGATCCGCCGATCGCCGTTCCCAGGGTCATGACTGCACCGTTGCGTACGCCTTTCATGGAACCCTGCCAGAGTTCGGCCAAGGCTGCACACTTGCCGTCATTTTCCACACTGGCCGGGATGTTGATCTCCGGCGGCAGGACAGCAGACAGCGGCATTTCATGAATGAATTTGGCCGACCCGCCGGTATAGAAATAATTGTTCAGCGAATCGATTCTTCCCGGGGCGCTCATGACCAGGGCTTCCGCCTGGGGGAACAGTGCGTATATGCGGCCAAGGGCTGCCTGAAAATCATGAAGGGAAGCCAGCGGTGACTGCATGACCCCCTGGTCGGCAATTTTGCCGGTTTCATTCAGCAGGGCGTATTTCAGATTTGTGCCGCCCACATCAATGCCAAGATAGTATGCCATAGTGTTATCTCCTGTATGAATTCATCATAGCATGAACATGGCATCAGCCTGCCGGACAGTGTAAAATTTAAGCAGTGAGGATGAATATGAAACAGACAGTATACGAATCCCCGGTCGGCAGGATCACCCTGGTCAGTGACCGGGACGGCCTGCTCGGGGCCTGGATTGAAGGACAGAAATACTTTGCGGCTACATTGAAGGAAGAACCGGAAAACGATCCGGATGACCCGGTGCTGCAGGCCGCCGTCCGCTGGCTGGATGCGTACTTTGCCGGCAAAAAACCGGCGATTGATGAAGTGCCGCTGAAACCAGCCGGCAGTGCTTTCCGGCAGGAAGTATGGCAGCTGCTGTGCAGGATTCCCTATGGCGAAACCGTAACATACGGGAAACTGGCAGAAGAAATCGCCGCCGCCCGCGGCATGAAGAGGTTTTCGGCCCAGGCTGTCGGCGGGGCAGTGGGGCATAATCCGATTTCGATTATCATTCCGTGTCACCGGGTGGTCGGGGCTGACGGCAGCCTGACCGGGTATGCCGGCGGTATTGACAAGAAGGTCGCCCTGCTGAAACACGAAGGGGCTTTGACAGACAGAATGTATGTGCCGGAAAAAGGGACGGCACTGTAGAGGAGGAAAACAGTTATGAACAGTATTTTTCATCGGGTCAGCATCCGTAAGTATACGGAAGAACCGGTCGGAAAGGACAAGATCGAACTGCTGATGCGGGCCGCCATGGCTGCCCCGTCGGCCATGAACCAGCAGCCCTGGGAGTTCTATGCCGTAACGGACAGAGAGGTCATCAAAGATCTGGCCGCCTGCAGCAAATACAGCGGCTTCTCCGCTTCGGCCCCGCTGATGATCGTGCCGTGCTACCGGGTGGCAGTGCCGGCACCGTCCTTCCAGCTGATCGATCTTTCCGCCGCAACCGAGAACATCCTGCTGGAAGCGGATGAACTGGGCCTTGGCGCCGTCTGGATGGCCGTGGCCCCGGATGACGGGCGCATTGCCAATGTACGGGCCGTGCTGCAGATCCCGGAAACCCTGGTGCCGTTCTGCATGATCGCCGTCGGCCATCCGG
>JAFWEA010000025.1 GCA_017543005.1 Solobacterium sp.
ACGTTGATATACGGCCGGAACAGCCGGGTGTTGTTCAGGGTCACATAGAAATTCGCATTGATGATCGGGAATCTTGCGCACTTCTCCAGAAACAGCAGGTGCGCCAGGCCGTAATCCACTTCATGATTGCCGACCGTGGTCACATCCGGCGACAGCAGGTTCATCAGTTCAATGGTCGAAAGACCCATGTATTCACTGTCGATGACCGAACCACGGAACATATCACCGCCATTGGCGTAGATCACATTCTTTTCGCGTCTGCGTACATCCTGTATATAGCCGGACAGCCTGGCCAGACCACCCGTTTCCTTTCCGTCTGTGCCGATATGCGGCAGGAAATCGCCGTGCATGTCGTTGGAGTGCAGCAGTGTCAGTTTCCTGTAACGATCCATGAAAAGAACCTCCTTTCAGGGCAATTTCATTATATCGGAGCACAGGCCGGGCTGACCCCACCCGTCAGGGCAGGTTTGCCCCTCCGATTTAAGAATTACCCGCTTTTTCCTTTTAATAGAGATCATGTATAATAGATCTCATGACAGGAGATCACCATGGTAAACTATCCTGACGGCCGCAAAGCCCGCCCGGCAGAACACAAGACCGGAGCCGGCGGCCGCGGCATGGAGCTGGAAAAGGAAATCAATCAGACCAATACGTATTATCTGGATACGGACCGGGCTGTCATTCATAAAAAACCAACCCCGGTAACCATCGTCAAGGTGGATTACCCGATGCGCAGTGCCGCAAAAATAACCGAAGCCTACTTCAAGGTGCCCAGCACCACGGACTATAACGGTATCTACCGCGGAAAATACCTGGATTTTGAAGCCAAGGAATGTGCCTCAAAGACCTCGTTTCCGATCAAATCCATCCATGAGCATCAGATTCGCCATCTCGACAGTGTCATCCGGCACGGGGCCATTGCCTTTGTCATCGTGCGCTTCACGGTCTATGGCGAAACCTACTATATCGATGCCGGGGAAATGAACAGCTATATCCGCACCTGCGGCCGCAGTTCCATCCCCTACCGCTGGTTTCAGGAACATGGCATCCTGATCCCATACAACTATGTCAAGCCGGTCGACTATCTGCAGATCGTCGATGAGCGCTTCTTCAAGGAGAATGCGAATGACTAAGAAAAAACGCAGAAGAACCCGCCGTACGCCGCGGAAACTGAATAAACGCAATCTGATCACCCTGATCCTGGTCGTGCTGGTCTTCTTTGAACTGGCCGGGACCGCCGGCGGTCTGATCATGGTTGGCTCCATGCTGAGGGACAAGCCGGAGCTGGAAGTCGATGATTTCTTTTCCGCCGAATCGTCCCATATCTTCGACAAGGACGGCAACCAGATCGCCGATATCGGCACCCAGCTGCGGGAAAACATCACCTACAACGAGATGTCGGAAGCGGTCATCGACTGCTTTCTGGCGGTGGAAGACAGCCGCTACTTCAAGCATGATGGCTTTGACATGCCGCGTTTCATCAAGGCAGCCCTGGTCAACGTCAAGAACATCCTGACCCATAACAATTCCCGTGAAGGTGGTTCCACCTTCACCATGCAGCTGGTCAAGGTCACCTACTTCCAGAATGACGAGACCGGGGAAACCCGCTCCAAGGATATTGAGTACAAGGTCGAGCAGATTGCCCTGGCCCGCGAACTGGAACGCCGCTCCAACAAGAAGGCCATCTTCGAGATGTACCTGAACAAGCTGAACTTCGGCGGCACCGGCAATATCCGCGGCATCGAGATGGCAGCCCAGTACTACTATGGCAAACATGCGGGTGAGCTGAACCTGCCGGAAGCGGCCATGCTGGCCGGCGTCATCAACTCCCCCTACTGGTATGATCCGCACAATTATCTGGACTATGCGACCAGAAGACGCAATACCGTGCTCTATCAGCTCATGAACCACGGCTACATCACCAAGAACGAATACAACCTGGCCCTGGCCGTCAACGTGGAAGACACGCTGATTGACCCGATGAGCCAGAAAGCCGGCGGCCGGGCCTATGCCTATCAGTCCTATATCGACTCAGTCATCGAAGAAGCCGAGAAGCTGACCGGCATGGATCCCTACAACGTCGCCATGGACATCTACACCTACATGGATCCGAAGGTCCAGCAGGTCATGGATGACATCCAGGCCGGCAACTACGAAGAAGTTGTTTTCCCGGATGACCTGATGGAAATCGCGATGATCTCGGAGAACAACCAGACCGGTGAGATCGTGGCCATCGGCGGCGGGCGCAACTATGGCCGCGGCGGGTCGATGCTGCTGAACCATGCGACCAATCAGTACAAGCAGCCCGGTTCCAGCGTCAAGCCGTTCCTGGACTATGCCCTGGCCTTCGAATACCTTGGCTGGGCTACCAGTCATGTCGTAACCGACCGGCCGATCATGTACGCCGGTACGAATATCATCATCAAGAATGCCAACAACAGTTACTACGGTCAGATGCCGCTGGAGGATGCCGTCGGTCTCTCGCTGAACACCCCGGCCATCCAGGCATTGCAGGATGTCATCAACACTGCCGGCTGGCAGACTGTTGTCAACTATGTCACCAACCTGGGCTTCTCACAGGTTTCGGAAGATAACTTCGATATCGGCTTTGCCATCGGCGGTTCGAACTTCACCTGCAGTGCCAAGGAACTGATGGCCGCCCACGCTGTCCTGATGAACGGCGGCAATTACATCGAACCGCATACGATTTCCCGCATTGAGTACCGCATCGGGACCCAGGAACCGGTGGTGCCGCAGTACATTCCGAAGAATGTCCTGACCCCGCAGGCAGCGTATCTCGCAGCCAGCCTGATGTATACAGCCGTAAACAAGAACTATCAGAACTACCTGCAGATCCTGATTCGGAACTATCCGGTGTACGGCAAGACCGGGACAACCGACTGGGGTTCCGAAGGCCTGCAGTATAACATCCCGCAGGGTGCCTCCAAGGACAAGTGGATGGTCTCCGAAACCAGCCAGTATACAACTGCTGTCTGGGTCGGCTACGAAAAAGGCATCAAGGATCAGAACACATACTTCACCAATGCCAAGGCGGCCCTGAATATCCCCGGCAACATCTCAAGCCTGCTGGTCAGTGCCCTGAATGATGACATCAATCCGCCGGAAGTCCCTCGGCCGGACGGCATCTCGGGAATCTCCCACATCATAGCGACATTCCCCTATGCCTCGCCTGTGGAAGGCATGGAAGGCAGCCTGATTGCCTACGGTCTCATCAAGAGCGACAAAGCTAATCTGGTGACGGCTGAACAGGAACCGGTGGAAACATTGAATTCCTTCAATGCGACCTATAACAATGACGGCACCGTATCCTTCGAATGGGCGCCGTATCCGAATCCCGAAAAACTGGAAGTGGCCCCGGATACGATGGATATCAGCCTGTATTCCGGCGAGAACTGCCTGGTCTATGCAGAAGGCCGCAGGATGTTTGACTACAGCTGGCTGTTCGGCCCGATCCAGTACAAGGTACGGGTTTCCCAGGCCGGTGAGGTCAAGGGTGTTGTCGTCAGTGATACGGAAGCCAAGACCGAAGGCATGGATCTGCTGGCCGGCATGGATACCGAGGCCTGCGGCTATTATGCCTATGAAAACGATGCCCAGCAGTCCAACGAAATCTGCGTGAACTTCCGCACGCCGGATGAACCGGAAGGAGATAAACCAGAGCCGGAACCGGAACAGACCGCAGAGCCGGAACCGCAGCCGGATACAACGCCGGAACCGCAGGCAGACAGCAGCATTACAATCGGCAGCGTCGGTGATGTGAACAGCGCCGTGGAATGGTGCAATGCCAACGGCATCAGCACAACCCAGGACTACAACATCGGCGTCGGTTCCTTCGTGTTCTACTACAACGGCAACGAACGCAAGGAACCCGGTGAAACCGTCGCTGACAGGTCTCTGCTGAGACTGGTATACAACAACGGAGAGTGATCACTCACTCTCCGTTTTTTTTTTCGTATCAACTGTTATTCTTTCGGCAGGTTCTTGTCTTTCTCACGGCAGCCGGCGGTAAACGGACACCGGCCGCATTCCGGCTTGCGGGCATGGCAGAGATACCGGCCGAAGAAGATCATCTGATGATGGGTTTTGATCCAGCGCTCCCGCGGGATTTTTCTTCTCAGCTTCTTTTCTGTTTCGAGGACATTGTCATCCGGCTTGGCCAGGCCCAGCCGACGGGAAATCCGGTGCACATGTGTGTCCACTGCCAGCGCCGGGACGCCATAGCATTCGCTCAGGATAACATTGGCACATTTGCGCCCCACCCCCGGCAGTGATTCCAGATCCTTCATGTTGTCCGGCACCTGGCCGTCAAAGCGCTCCATCATGCCGGCGGCCATGCCTTTGATGGCTTTGGCCTTGTTGCGGTAAAGGCCGAGCGAGGCAATGCACTGCTCGATCTCCGGCAGTTCTCCGGCAGCCAGGGCGGCCGCATCCGGATACTTCTCAAACAGCGCCGGTGTCACCCGGTTGACCGATGCGTCAGTTGTCTGCGCCGACAGCACCACAGCCACCGCCATTTCATAATTGTCCCGGTGATTCAGTTCGCAGTGCGCATCCGGGAACAGCTCATCCAGTCCTTTCAGGATCTCTTCCGTCTTCATCCGGTTCTGCCCTCTTCAATCATTTCCGGTGTGCAGCCCTTCTGCAGCCAGGCATTCAGCACCGATTCCACATAGCCGATATTCTTCTTCTGATAGCCGCTGGCTTCCCGCAGGGCATAGAGAATCATGCGCCGGTCCGTCGTCCGGTTCCAGTCGCTGATCTTCTGCATTTCCTTCTGGGTCAGTGGGCGGCCGAATTCGGTCTCAAAGACATCAAACAGCGGTGTGTCAAGGATCCGCTGATCCCGCGCGGTGTCCGTCTCAAACAGTCCGTCCAGCAGAAACCGGACACCCTGGCTGGAGGCCCTGATTTCCAGATACTTGCGGGCGCACAGCACCGATATGACCTGATCCACTTCAGCCGTGGACCAGCCGGTCTTCCGGTGCAGCAGATCCAGGGAAATCTCCTGCTGATGTTCATTCAGAAAATCAATCAGCAGGACAATGATCACTTCTTTCTCGCTGAGGCCGAGCACCTCCAGCTGATCCAGAATCCAGTCCCGGTGACTGACATAACGCTGTTCATACCACTTCATAAAATCAACTCCCGTGTTTTTTTATTATATGTCAGAAAGACAGCTGGCGCCAAAAAAAGGATCCTTTCGGATCCTTTATGATCAGTCGTTGGTGTAGTTGTCGAAATATCCCTGGATGTAGATGAACGGGGTGCCCTTATCACCGCTGCCGGAGGTCAGGTCGCACAGGGAACCGATCAGGTCGGTCAGGCGCCGCGGCGTTGTGCCTTCGGAAACCATCTTGCCAACCAGGGCCGCATCCTTGGAACGGATGGACTCACGGATCGCTTCCCGCAGTTCCTCACCGCGCAGATCCGCAAAGTCATTGTCGGCCAGATACTTCAGTTTCAGCTCGTTCGGTGTCCCTTCCAGACCCGCCGTATAACCCGGCGAAACAACCGGATCTGCCAGTTCCCAGATCTTACCGACCGGATCCTTGAAGGCACCGTCGCCATAGACCATGACTTCAATATGCTTGCCGGTTCTTTCGATTGCCTTGGCCTGTACTTCTTCAACAAACGGCTGGGCATTGACTGGGAAGAGCTTAACGGTATCTTCAGTTGCCTTGTTGGAACCCAGCAGGCCGTATCTTTCGTTGTAGCCGCTGCCGTCCACCGGGGCTGTCATGATGTCGTCCATGCCCAAGACAATCTCAGCGCCGGCCGCCTTCAGCAGCCGCTTGGTTCTGGCTCTGGAATGAATATCGCAGCACAGGACATTCTTTGTATAATCCAGGATGGCCCGCGGATCATTGCCGAAGATCACTTCTGCCTCGCAGCCTTCCGCTGTAATGACATCCTTGTAGTATGCCACATAGTCCATGCCGGTAAACGGATGCCTGGACTTGCCGAAGAGTTCCTCAAAGCGGCTTTCCGTCAGAATATCGGAATACGGATCAACATTCTTTTCATCCACC
>JAFWEA010000259.1 GCA_017543005.1 Solobacterium sp.
GTCAGCGCCATGGAGATGCATTCGGCATACTGCGGGAATTCCCGCTTGGCCATGACCGACCATGCCGGGCAGCACGATGTGCCCATGAACGGCAGTTTTTCCGGCACTTCATTGACGAAGTCCTCAGCTTCCTGCAGGGTGCAGAGATCGGCCCCGATCGCGACTTCGACGACATCCTCGAAGCCGAGCTGACGGAACGCCGCCCGCATCTTGCCCGGACCGAGGTCCTTGCCGAACTGGCCAGCCACCGCCGGCGCAATTGCGGCATAAACCGGCGTATCACTGCGGATCGCCTGGATGCACTGGAAGATCTGGGCCTTGTCGGCAATCGCTCCGAACGGGCAGTTGGCCAGGCACATGCCGCAGCTGACGCACTTTTCCTGATCGATTTCCGCCCGGCCGTATTCATCACTGTGAATGGCCTTCATGCCGCAGGCGACAGCACACGGCCGCTGCATGCGCAAGATGGCGCCATACTGGCAGACCGACATGCACTTGCCGCACTTGATGCACTTCTCCGGATCAATGTGGGCCTGGCCGCGGCTGAAGGAAATGGCATCCTTCGGGCAGACCTGCGAACAGGGTCTCGCCAGACAGCCCTGGCACTGGTCGGTAATGACGACCTGGTTGTCCGGGCAGGCGTGGCAGGCAAACTTGATGATGTTGATCAGCGGCGGCTGATAGTACTTTTCCGGATAGACAGCCTCTTCCGCCCCGGTGGAGACCGGCGCATGTTCAGCAGCCGTACGCAGCGGCAGACCCATGGCCAGACGCATCCGTTCCTTGACAATGGCCCGTTCCAGAAAGACACTCTCACGGTATGTCGACACTTCTCCGGGAATGATCCGGTACGGTATATTTTCCATCTCGGACAGATCACCCGGCTGATAGTTATAGGACAGTTTTGCCACTTCGGCAAAGACGGCCCTGCGGATATCGTTGATTGATGTATGTATGCCTCTCATTCCCATAATTGTTTCTCCTGATGTTTATTTGTTTAATAGTACCATGATCCTTCCGGCCGTGTTGATATTTTTTTCACATATTTTGCATTTGAGCGTAGATGTCAGAAAAAAGCCGCATTTTCATACGGCTTCCGTTATTATTTTTCCGGTTTTCCAAGCAGCCGGAACATGTTTTTCTTGTATACTTCAACACCCGGCTGGTTGAACGGGTTGATGTCCAGCATGTAGCAGGTCATGGCTGTGGCAATAAAGAACCAGTGAGCCAGATAACCGAAGCTGTAAGCGGACAGATCCGGGACATTGATCAGCAGGTTCGGTACGCCGCCGGTCTTTTCATGGGCTTCCAGGGTTCCTTCGAAAGCCATGCGGTTGACCCAGCTCATCGGCTTGCCGGCCAGGTAGTTCATGCCGTCACGGTTCTCCGCATCTTCCGGCACGATCACATCTTCCGGAACGTTGTCGATTGTCAGGATGGTTTCATACAGCATCTTGCGGCCTTCCTGCACGAACTGCCCGAGGCTGTGCAGGTCGGTGGAGAAGACAGCGGAATCCGGCAGGATACCCTTGCCGTCCTTGCCTTCCGATTCGCCCATGAGCTGTTTCCACCATTCCGCCAGCATGCCCAGCTGCGGTTCATAGCTGACAAACATTTCGGCATCATAGCCCTGCTTTTCCAGGATCCGCCGGCTGACGGCATACCGGTAAGCATCGTTGGCTGCCAGGTCGTCGGTATTCAGTTCCCGGCTGGCATCCGTGTAGCCCCGCAGGACTTCATCCGGATCAATGCCCATCAGGGCCATCGGCAACAGCCCGACCGAAGTGATGACGGAATAACGGCCGCCGATATCATCCGGAATGACAAAGGTTGCATAGCCTGTTTCATCAGCCAGGGCCTTGAGGGTTCCCCTTGCCTTGTCAGTGGTCGCAAAGATCCGCCTGCCGGCTTCTTCCGTGCCGTATGTATTCTCCATAAACTGCCGCAGCATGCGGAACGCCAGGGCTGTTTCCGTTGTTGTGCCGGACTTGGAGATAACGTTCAGCAGAACGCTCTTGCCTTCCAGATGCTTGAGCACCTGGGCCATGTATGTACTTGAGAATGTATTGCCCGCAAAGATCACTTCCGGACCGTCAGCCGGATAAAGACCCCGGATCATTTCAATCGCGGCCCGGGCCCCGAGATAGGAACCGCCGATGCCGCAGACGACCAGGACATCAAACTTGCCCTGCCACTGTTCGGCCAGCGCCTTGATGCGGGCCACCTCATCGCGGTCATATGTTTCCGCCCAGTCAACCCAGCCGAGGAAGTCGTTTCCGGCCCCTGTCTTTTCGTGAATCATGCGGTGAATCCGGCTTACCTCTTCCTGATAAGCACCAATTTCTTCTTTGAGCAATCCGTGAGCTGCGTCAAATTTCATCATCTTTGCCTGCCTCCTTTTCAGCCTCTCTGATCCAGCCGTCCAGATGTTCCGCAATGGATGAGAACCCGATGCGCATGGACGGCAAAGAAACTCTCTGCATCGACATGCGGCGCCGCTGCCGGGGCCGGTGTCTGTTCAACGCTTTCAGCGAGAGTTTTGCTTTATGTTCTTTTTCATCATAATCTATGACCTTGACCCTGACGGTATCCCCGACATGCACAAACAGCCCGACATCACGCACGAAGCCGTCACTGATTTCCGAGATGTGGATCAAACCGCTGGTTTTCGGATCCAGGCTTACAAATGCTCCGTAAGACTGAATCCCGGTCACTTTGCCTTCGACAATCTGACCAATTTGATATGACATATTACTTCCGAATCCGCGTTTTATTTTAGCACAGCTTTCCTGCGGTATGCTATACTATTACGCGCGAGGTGAAACATGATCCGTTCGATGTACCCCTTCTGGTCAGCAGTTATAGCGGCGCTTCTGGCCCAATGCCTCAAGCCGATTATCTACTTCGGTATTCACCGTAAGTGGAAGTTTTCACTGATCAAGGACAGCGGCGGATTTCCCAGCTCACACAGTGCCCTGGTGACAGCCCTGTCGCTGTCGGTCGGCCTGCAGGAACGCTTCAGTTCCACGCTGTTTGCCGTGACCCTGGCCCTGGCCGTCATTGTCGTCTACGACGCGGCCAACGTACGCTACTACGCCGGACAGAATATCCGGCTGACCAAACAGCTGGCCCGAGATGTTCAGGAGCATCTGAACACCGAATTTGAAAATCCGGTATACAATATAAAACTGAAGGATGTGCTCGGGCACCGGTGGATCGAAGTGTTCGGCGGCATCACCCTCGGATGTATTGTCGCAATGATGATCCACTACCTGCTTTAGGAGGAAATAAAAATGACAGAAACAGAAACAGTCAATACATATGATCCGGAACTGCTGGAACGGATTGAAAAGACAATCAACAAGATCAGACCGTACATTCAAGCTGACGGCGGTGATGTTCAGCTGGTTGATTTCCAGGACGGCATCGTCAAGGTCCGCATGCTGGGCGCCTGTGCCGGCTGCATGGCCATTGACTCCACGCTGACCGACGGGATTGAGGCAATCCTGATGGATGAAATTCCGGAAGTAACCAAGGTTGAGCTGGATACGGAATACGCCATCAACCCGTTTGAGGCTTACGCAGGATTTAAGTTCTGATATCTCGAAAAAATTTCCGGTTTTTGCCGGATTTTTTTGTTTTTTCATGATTTTTTTCATTTTTTGACGAATTTTCTCTAAATTTTTTCTAATTTTGTTAATTTTTTCTTGACGACGTGCTTGCATGGTTTTTTAATGGACTGCGTAAGGAGGATACGAATCTATGGAAGCTCCATTTGAAAGATTCGGATGCATGGTATTTGACGAAGAAGCCATGCAGGAACGTCTGCCAAGCCCTGTCTACAAGCAGTGGAAAAAGACTGTTGCGGATGAAGGGACGCTGGACCGGCCGACTGCCGATGCCATTGCCCATGCCATGAAGCGCTGGGCCATGGAAAAAGGCTGCACACACTACACGCACTGGTTCCAGCCGATGAACGGTGCTACTGCGGAAAAGCACGAAGGCTTTGTCGAGCCCGACAAGAACAGCAAACCGGTCTCGCACTTCTCCGGCAAGAATCTGATCATGGGTGAACCGGATGCCTCGAGTTTCCCGAGCGGCGGTCTGCGTTCCACCTACGAAGCCCGCGGTTATACCTACTGGGATATTTCTTCCCCGGTCTTCATCGTCGGCAACGTTCTCCATATTCCGACCGTGTTCGTTTCCTACAGCGGTGACTCGATCGATAAGAAAGCCCCGGTGCTGAAGTCCATCCGGGCCCTGAACAAGGCCGCCACGAAAGTGGTCAACCTGCTGGGCGACAAGGATGTCAAGTATGTCTATCCGGTCTGCGGTCTGGAACAGGAATACTTCCTGATCGACCGGGAATACTTCAACAGCCGGGATGACCTGCGCTTTACCGGGCGGACCCTGTTCGGGGCAAGATCCCCGAAGGGCCAGGAAATGGAAGATCATTACCAGGGTTCCATTCCGACCCGCGTGGAAGCTTTCATGCAGGATATCAACAAGCAGCTCTGGGAACTCGGCGTCTATGCCAAGACCGAGCACAACGAAACCGCCCCGCACCAGTTCGAACTGGCCTGCGTCTATGCCCCGACGGTCATCTCCATCGACCAGAACCAGCTGGTCATGGACATCATGAAGAAGACGGCTGAGAAACATGATCTCGTCTGCTTGCTGCATGAAAAGCCGTTTGCCGGCATCAACGGTTCCGGCAAGCATACAAACTACTCACTGACCACCAGCACCGGGCAGAACCTGTTCTCACCGGGCGACAAGCCGGCCGAAAACATCCGCTTCCTGCTGTTCATCTGTGCCTTTGTCAAGGCTGTTGATACCTATCCGGAACTGCTGCGGCTGGGTGCATCCTGTGTCGGCAACGATCACCGTCTGGGTGCTTCCGAAGCGCCGCCGGCCATCATCTCGATCTTCCTGGGGACATATATCGAAGAAATCCTGATGGATATGATCCGGACCGGGAAGAAGAAAAAGAGTGACGGCAAGGCCGATGACTTCAACCCGATTCACGGTCTGTCCTATGTCCCGCATGACAACACCGACAGAAACCGGACTTCTCCGGTGGCCTTCACCGGCAACAAGTTCGAATTCCGCATGACCGGTTCCTCGATGTCCGCAGCCATGCCGAACTGCATCCTGAACACCATCATGGCCTGGTCCCTCAACGAGATCGCGGCTGAACTGGACGGCATCAAGTACATCCAGGATGTCCGGGCCAAGGCGCTGGAAATCTGCAAGGATATCATCCGCAAGCACAAGCGCATCCTGTTCACCGGTGACGGTTATTCCGAAGACTGGGTGAAGGAAGCCGAAAAGCGCGGTCTGCCGAACATCCGTTCCTATATCGAATCCGTGGAAATCCTAGCCCGTCCGGATACCATCAAGCTCTTCACGGATCTCGGGATCTACAACGAGCGTGAACTGAGTGCCCGCTATGAAGTGTTTGCCGAACAGTACCGCAGTGCCATCGGCATTGAGGTGCGCACGCTGCTCAGCATGGTCCGCCGGGATATCCTGCCGGCCATGTGCGATGAGCTCACCCTGCTGTCCGAAACAGAAAAGGCAGCCGGCAAGAGTGCCCCGCTGTATGTGAAGGATCATCTGAAGCTGGTCACCAAGCAGTGCGATGACCTGTATACGCTGAGCGAGAAACTCGATCACGACTTCACGGAAGTCACGAAGATCGCCGACCATATCGAATGCGGCAAGAAGATCTACTACGAGATCATGCCGCTGGGCCGGGAGATACGGGCTGTCATCGACGCCTATGAAGCGACTGCTTCGGCTGCCAACTACCCGTATCCGACTTACGCCGACATGCTGTTCAAGCTGTAAGCATTAAACTAAAAGCGATCCGTCATGGTTGCCATGGCGGACCGCTTTTTTTACTTACTGCTGGACGTTGAAGTCACCGTCGGCAACAAACCCGCGCACCCCGGCCACGCTGACTGATGCACTGTCAAAGTCAGCGGTGAAGGCCCCCGGCAGAACAAACTGATCATTCTGCGGCGGGGTGACCGGGATCTCTTCCGGCTTCTCCAGCTGCGGGATCCAGTCATACGGGATCCGGTAAGCCCGGTAGAGAATATCGTTTTCAACATACGGATAGGTATATTCCCAGACCACTTCTTTTTCTGGTGTCACTTCCAGGATTCTGCCTTCGGTGCCCTCGATGATCAGAGTGTTGCCGTTGGCCAGCCGCTGGGTATTGCTTACCAATGGTGAGTAGAACCAGTTCTGATGGAACGGTTCCGGTCCGCCGAGATCCTCCGGTCCGAACTGCCAGACCACTTCCAGGGTCTGCGGGTTGAACTCGAGGATCCGGGAGTAATCCCTGCGGTCCACTTTCAGGCCGATCGGCGAAACCTGCGTCGGTTCCCCGTAGCCGGCCCAGCCCCCGTTGTCATAGACCAGGATGTTGCCTTCGCCCGGCAGCCCCTTCGGAATGACATGGGCATGGTGCATGCCGATCAGCGTGCCGAACGGCACCTCACGGTAGTCCGGGCCCAGTTTCCAGACGATCTTTCCGGTCACGTGGTCAACAATGAACATGATATTGGTTTCCCGGGAAGAGAGAATGATATTCTCCGGATGGAAACGCTCATCCCCGGCGTCATACCAGCGGTTCGGACCGATCCAGCTGACCGAATTGACATGGAAGAAGTCACCTTCCCCTTCCGGTCTTGAATTCTGCATATTCGGATGATCATGAATGACCTGTTTCTGCTGATCGGTCAGGCCGAATTCATCATAATGATCCAGCAGATGCCAGTCCCAAAGCAGATTCCCTTCCCGGTCCACAATCCGCACGACATCCTCCATCAAAAGTTCATCCGAGACCCGCGGATCACGGACATTGGCATGGGTCAGAACCATGATCCTGCCAAAGTCAGGCGCAGTCTCCTGCCCCGGGACCGGATAGCCGACCGGGTTGCCTTCCAGCTGGAAATCGTGATGCTGGCGGGCGACCCACTGCGGTTCGCGGCCCTTGTCTTCCACATATTCAGTATGGTTATATGACCAGACAATGTTGCCGTCCAAGTCTATTTCCGTCAGGTCCGTATAGTCCTGATAGGCTGCTGTATGATCTCTTCTGCCCAGTGCCCCGAACAGATAACCGCCGCGGATCATCTTGTTCGGCATGCCCTGAAAATCTTTGTAGAAACGGACAATGCGCCCGTTCATGTCGATCAGTACGGCCCCTCTTTTCTGGCCGGGAAACAGTGTGTAGCCGCTCTGGCACTTTTCCGGAACATACTTTGTCGTCCCGGTCGGATAAACTGATGGTCTTCCCATAATCAAAATCCCCCTGCCGGTATTATAGCAGGAAAAGAAAAGCCGGGAAGCAATGCCTCCCGGCTGTCATGTACAGTCTATGGATTGATTTTGATGTTCTTTTCGGCCAGCTGACGTTTGATGAACCTGGTAAACAGCACATAGATAACCGAGAAGATCGGCACACCCAGGAACATGCCCAGCACCCCGCCGACGGCACCGCCCACGATGATGGCAAACATGATCCAGATCGGCGGCAGGCCCATGGAGTCACCGAGGATGTACGGACCGATGATGTTGCCGTCAATCTGCTGCAGGATGATGATGAAGATTGCAAATTCCAGTGCCTTGGATGGCTGGATGATCAGCAGGATGAAGATGGCCGGCACGGCCCCGATAAACGGACCGAAAACCGGGATCATATTGGTAATCCCGACGATGAAGGAAATCAGCGGGGCATACGGAATCGTCAGCAGTTCGGTCATGATATAGCAGAATATGCCGATGATCAGGGAATCGAGCAGCTTGCCGAAGATAAACCGGTTCAGCATCTGACCGCTCAGATTTGCCACTTCGATAACCCGGTCGGCAGAGTGCTTCGGCAGCAGGCTGTAGCAGACCGCCGCGGCCTGGGAGATGAATCTCTCCGAATCCGACAGCAGATACACGGCGATGATCATGCCGATCAGGAAGTTGAACACCCCGCGCACCAGGGAGACCGAATAGGTCACGACCCGGCTGACCACCCCGGCTGTACCGGTGATGAAGGACATGATCGTGGTGCGGAAGTTTTCGTAAACCGCATCTGCCAGCGCTGCCCACTGGGAATTCTCAGACAGACCGGCAATAAATCCCTGCAGGGTCGCCATATAGCCTTCCATGTTGGCAATCAGCATGGAAATACTGTCTGAGAGCTGCGGGATCAACACCATGAAGAAACTGGCAATAATCAGGATAAAGATGACCATCGCAACGAAAACACTGACCCGCCGCTTGGTCGACTGTTTCCATTTCAGCTTCGCCAGCCACTTGTCTTCCACGATATTGCGCAGCGGCATGGCCACAAACGTAATGGCCAGACCGAAAGCAAACGGGGTCAGGGCGTTGAGCACCTTGCCGAAGAAACCGGCAACCCCGGCCCACTGGCTGAAGATAAACCAGACGCAGACAATCAGCAGTCCGGATACCGTCAGGGTAAAAATATTCTGTTTGACACGGTCGTCTATATTATGCATACAGAACTATTATACATGAAACGGTTCATAATTTTTTTAATTCTCTCTTCCATTTCCGATTCGTTTGTGGCAGAATACTTATGTCTTTTATCAAGAATGAGGCAAGAGAGTCAGCTCGCCGGCCTCATACCAACCTACCGTGCAAAAAACACGGCAAGGTGGTACTGCTGACAGCGATAAAGAAAGAGTAATGTGAGCTCTTTCACGGTTCGTTTCAAAAGACAGACAGGAAGGAGTTTTTATTTATGTCAAAGTTCTATTTCACATCTGAGTCCGTTACCAGCGGACATCCCGACAAGGTCTGCGATCTGATCGCCGACTCCATTCTCGACGAAGCCATCCGGCAGGATCCGTATGCCCACATGGCTGTCGAAGCCACCATCAAGGACGACCTGATCCTGATCTACGGTGAAGCGGGCACCACCGCCGTCATCGACTATGAGGCCATTGCCAAGCAGGTCATGAAGGACATCGGCTACACCGAAGAGTACAACGTTCTGGTCAAGGTCAACAAGCAGTCGGCTGAAATCAACAGTGCGGTTGCCCACGAAGAAGTGGCAGCCGGCGACCAGGGCATCATGTTCGGCTATGCCTGCGACGAAACCATCAGCTTCATGCCGTTTGCGATTGATGCGGCCCACATGCTGGCCAAGCACTTGGAGCGTTACCGCCGCAGTGTCGACTTCCTCGGCCCGGACGGCAAGACCCAGGTTACCTGCGAATATGATGACGGGGTCATGAAGCGCATCGACACCATCGTCATCTCCACCCAGCACAAGGAATCCGTCAGCCAGGAAGAACTGCGGGAACTGATCATCGAAAACGTCATCAAGCCGACGCTCGACCCGAAGTACCTGGATGAAAACACCAAGTATCTGATCAACCCGTCCGGCAGCTTCATTGTCGGCGGCAGCTGGGGTGACAGCGGTACCACCGGCCGCAAGACCGCGGTTGACACCTATGGCGGCTACGCTCCGCACGGCGGCGGCTGCTTCTCCTCCAAGGACCCGACCAAGGTCGACCGTTCCGCTGCCTACTATGCCCGGTATGTCTGCCGCAACCTGGTTGCCAACGGTCTCTGCCGGAAGTGCCTGCTGCAGCTCTCCTATGCCATCGGCAAGGCCAGCCCGCTCTCCGTCAACATCGAGACCTACGGCACCTCCGAATACAGCGAGGAAGAACTGCTCCGGATCATCAACAAGAACTTCGACTTCCGGGTCGGCAATATGATTGATGAACTGCACATGCGTCAGCCGTTCTACCATGAGAC
>JAFWEA010000260.1 GCA_017543005.1 Solobacterium sp.
GAAGAGGCACGGCAGGACGAGGAAGGCCTGCAGACCATGCGGACGCTGGGCGAAAACATGGCCTGGCTGCTGAAGTGCATTGAGGCAGGACGGAAAGCCGGGGTGCCGGAACCGCTGTACGAACCGTACAAGGTCACAAACTTCATCCGATAAGCAAATGGAGCGGCAATGCTCCATTTTTTTCTTTTCATAATTCACGGATGAAGTAAAATAATGCGTATGAGAAAAAGCAGATTATTTACCTTCTTTGTCATTCTGTTCTTCTTTAATATGGCGGCGAGTTTTGCCCATCCGGTAACGCCGACCCTGATTATCGAAAGAAACCTGGACAGTTCCATGTTCGGTGTTGCCCTGGCGGCGATGATGACAATGAATTTCCTGTTCTCCCCGTTCTGGGGAAAACTGTGCGGCTATATGTCAACCCGGCGGATCATGCTGATCTGCAGTCTGGGCTATGCCGTGGGCCAGATCATCTTCGGCACGGCCATGAGTGAAGTACAGGTGGTCGGCGGGCGCATGTTTGCCGGCATCTTTACCGGCGGCGTGTATACTGCCATGGCAAATCATGTCATCAACCTGTCGGAAGACCGGGGGCGGGACCTGGTGTGGCTGACAACCATCCAGAACGTGGCCGGGGCAGTCGGCTACTTTGTCGGCGGGATGCTCGGCGTGATCTCAGTGGGAACGGCGTTTGCGGCCCAGGTGATTGTCCTGGCGGTGTGCGGCATTCTGTATGGCGTGCTGTGTCTGGATGATACGGCCTACAAGGTGAAACCGGACCGGCCGCTGTCCGCCAGGGATGTCAATCCGTTCGGGGCCTTCGCGGCAGCCCGCACGTTTATGACCCCGGCTCTGGCCATGATCTTTGTCATCACGGCGGTTTCCGCCATCGGCCAGAATTCCTATGAACAGTGCTTCAATTATTACATCAAGGATCAGTATGGCATGACCTCAGCCTATAACGGTATCTTCAAGGCAGTGATCGCCGTCCTGACCCTGGCCCTGAACGGTACGGTCAGTCTCTGGCTGCAGAGAAAAACGGATATCAACCGTTCGTTTATCTATGTGCTTGCGGTCTGCACGGGTCTGACCGCTTCCATCCTGATCAACCGCAGCCAGATGCTGTTCATTGCCGTCTATATCATTTACAGCAGCGTTATGGTGCTGCGCCTGCCGCTGCTGCAGACAATGAGCGCGGATCATGCGGATGAATCCACCTCCAACCAGGTGATGGGTTTCTATCAGTCCATGAATTCCCTGGGCGGCATCTTCGGGGCACTGTTTGCCGGCCTGATCTACGCTTCCGGACCGATGCGGCCGTTCGTGCTGGCTTTTGCGGCCTTCCTGCTCTCCACGCTGATGGGCTTTGTCTATTACGGCAGGTACCGGAAACAGCACTGATTCCAGATAAAAAAACAAATGAAAACGGAGCCGCTTCAGCTCCGTTTTCATTCTTCGTTGTAGATTCTTACGATTTCCTGCAGCAGTTCCGGATATTTGAAGTTATCGCCGTAGACGATATTGATCTCCCGGATCATGCTCAGGTTTTCAATCGGCAGGGCAGTCAGTTTTTTCTTTCTGAGCTCGTCCTGGCAGGCACTCTTGGCCAGCACCGAAACACCGTAGCCATGGCGGATCAGGTCCTTGATCGTTGCCACGTTATCCATGGCCAGCATGACATCGAATTCATCAATGCTCATGTTCTGGCTTTCAAGGGAAGCGATGAACAGGTTTCTGGTACCGGAATCCGGCAGCCGGAGAATCAGCTTCTCTTTTTTGATATCGTTGACGGTAACGATCGATTTCTTGGTCAGCGGATGGTTCGGGGCTGCCACCAGCATCAGGCTGTCCATGTCCAGCTGCATGCTGTGCAGCTGCGGGTCAGTCACTTTGCCGTCGATGATGGCAAAATCCAGTTCATAGTTCTTCAGTCTGTTCTTGAGGATATTCTGAGTCCCGGTAATCAGCTTGATGGATACGCCGCTGTTGGCACTGGCGTATTTGGCGAACACTTCGGAAATGCGGTTGCTTTCCATGGTATGGGTAATACCGATGTTCAGAGACAGGGTACCACTGGCTTCATCAGCCAGATTGCTCTGCAGATTGCGGTAGAGGGACATCATTGTCCGGGCATAGTCCACGACGGTATTGCCATCCCTGGTCAGAACGAGGTGGTTTCCGGCCCGTTCAAAGAGTTTGACGTGCAGTTCCGTTTCAAGTGCTTTGATGTGCTGGCTGACAGCCGGCTGGGTGAGATTCAGCGCTTTGGCGGCCTGAGTATAGTTTCCGGTTTCAACAACCTTCAGCAGTGTTTTGATTTTTGGGTCAAGCATATGATCGGCTCCTTTTGTGCCGTCTTCAGGCACTGCTTGGCTTCAGTTTAGTATGAATTTCCGAGTTCTTCAATTGATTAAGGCAGGTTACGAACAGATACACTGCAGTTGTACAACAGATTACGTCCGCAATCGGGGTTGCGCTGACAATACCGAAGCGCGGCCAGATCATATTCATGAGGAACATCAGGGGAATATCCAGGGCGCCCTTGCGCAGGACGGCCAGACAGAAGGACTTGAGATTCTGGCCGATGGCCTGGAAGAAGGAGATGATGGCATAGGCAAATGCGGAGAAGGGGCAGCCGACCGCCAGGAGCTGCAGGAACTTTGCCCCATAGATCAATGAGTCACCGGTGGTGTTGATGAAGATGGCAACCAGATCATCTGCGAAGAGAATAAATATGATCATGGTCGCAAAGGACAGGCCGACCGACAGCAGGGAGGAATTGAGGATCACTTTTTTCATGCGGCTGTAGTTCTTTGCGGCGTAATTGTAGGCAATGAGCGGCAGCACGCCCTGGGCCATGCCGCGGACGATGCAGTGGGCCAGCATGTTGATCTTCTTGGC
>JAFWEA010000261.1 GCA_017543005.1 Solobacterium sp.
GTACCGGCATCATCGCGGACATAGAAACAGTAAATCGTATTATACGTTGCATTCGTAAACCTGGAAATGTCCACTTCAGCCTCAAATTCAACAGTCTCCCCCGCCCGGCAGTCGCAGATATCCTCAAGGAAATAAGTTCCCAGCTTATTGCCGTTCAGGTCTGACACCTCTATGCGCAGAGACAGGCCCGGCACATCATCCTTTACATCCAGCACCATATGGATATGCGGCTTTTCATCACCGCGGAATACAATCGTATCGTGATTGACATATTCTGCCGAGCGGATCCGGATCCGGTTATCACGCAGCCAGAGCGGGCGGCTTTCCGATGTATAGTCTTTGAATGTCTTTTCCTCCCGGAATTGATTCAGATAATGCTGGATCGCCGCTTCCGCGGGACCATCAAATATGACTTCCCCATGGCGCAGCACAATACAACGGCTGCAGAGCCGCCGGATCTGGTTCATGTTATGGCTCACATAGAGCACCGTCTTGCCGTCTTCTGCAGCTGTCTGCCGCATGCGGGCAATACACTTATTCTGAAAAGAAACATCACCGACCGCCAGCACTTCATCCATGATCATGATCTCGCTGTCAAGATGCGAAGCCACGGCAAAGCCGAGCTTTGTATACATCCCGCTGGAATAGCGCTTGACCGGTGTATCAATGAATTCCCGCAGTTCGGAGAACTCGATAATATCTTCTATCTTGGCGTCGATTTCCGCCCGGCTCATACCGAGAATCGCACCATTCATATAGATATTCTCACGGCCGGTCAGTTCACCGTCAAAACCTGTACCTACCTCCAGCATGGATGTCACCCGGCCATAAAGATCCAGTGATCCCTCGGTCGGTGCGGTAACCCGGGAGAGCAGTTTGAGCAGAGTGCTCTTGCCGGCCCCGTTTTCCCCGATCAGACCGACTGTTTCTCCCTGATAGATTTTCAAGGTGACCCCATTAAGCGCATAAAAAACAGCGTTGGCAGCCATGACGGCTCCGCCGATCGCCCGGTTGGGATCATCCCTGCCGCACCGCAGGGCCCACCAGCTCTGCAGTTCGTGCTGAAGTGTCGTTCCGTTGATCTGGCCGAGCCGGTAACGTTTTTTCAGATTGTCAGTCTGTATCATCAGTTTGCGTTCCATAAAAGCCCTCAGATCGTATCCATGAAATTGCGTTCAATCCGGTTGAACATGATGATTCCGATCATCATGAAAACTACCGTGAACACCAGAGACCCGGCCACACTGTGAACCGGTGCAGTCCCGGCCCCGAGCACATATTTGCGGAACAGCTCCATCGGGGCAGTAACCGGATTGAACAATACCAGTTTTCTCAGCAGTCCGTTCTTCAGAAGCGAGAGCGGATAAACAACAGGGGTCCCGTACATCCACAGGCGCTCGGCAAAATTGACCAGAATCCGCAGATCCCGGTACTTGGTGGTAAAACTCGAAACAAGGATCCCCAGCCCCATGGCCAGCACACCCAGCCAGAGCAGAATAACGGGGATCATAAACCAGGTGGCAAAAGGAATGATCAGGCCCCGGGTTCTGTACCAGAAAGCCAGCACCGCCACAAGCAGGAACTGCACAAGAAACTCAATAATGGACAGAAGAATATTCGCAATCGGCACTGTCAGTCTGGGGAAATACACTTTTCCGAAGAGATAGGCATTCGCCGCAAAAGTATCGGAAGAGCGGCGGAATACACTGGAAAAATAAGCCCACAGGCCATTGCTTGCCAGATAGAACAGGATTTTAGGAAGACCCTCTGTATCAATCCCGGCAACCGTACCGAAGAAGATCGTATACATCAGCCCGGTCATCAGCGGTGAAAGAATCAGCCACAGCGGTCCAAGCACCGTCTGTTTGTAGCGCACTACCAGATTCTTCCTGGTCAGCAGCAGAATCAGATCCCGATACTTCCACGTTTCCCCGAGATTGAACGTAAAAAGATCATGACGGGAATCGACATGTACGTGATAGTTTTCTTGTACCCTGCTGTTTCTCATATAATAATGCTTCAATGACATGACTAATACTATATCATCGTATGAATCCTGAAGTGTTGTGTATTCCGGCATCTGCCGGAGCTGTCTGTCATATCGCACTGAACAGGTTCATCTGTTCCGCTTTCCATACCACTCTGCAAACCAGTGCAGCCCCGTACGCAGATCAGTCTGCGGCTGATAGCCGAAACGTTCCTGCAGCTTCCTGGTATCGGCATATGTTTCCCGGACATCGCCCGGCTGCGGCGGAACTCTCCTGATATGGCTTTCCAGATCATAATCATCAGTTACAAGACCTGCATTCACCATTTCCTCATGCAGGATCCTGACAAAATCCATCAGATCATTGGGAGATCCTTTCCCGATATTATAGATTTCAAAGGGAACCGGCAGTTCCGGTGCCTTTTCACAGAGCCGGATGATTCCTTCAACACAGTCATCAATATACGTGAAATCACGTTTGCAGTCGCCGTAGTTGAACAGCGGGATGTCCTCGCCATTCTTCATTTCCTCAGCGAACCGGTAATATGCCATGTCCGGTCTGCCCCAGGGACCGTAAACGGTGAAAAACCGCATGCCGGTAATGGGAATGCCATACATGGCCGCATAGGAATGCGCCATGACTTCGCCGCTTTTTTTGGTCGCCGCATAGAACGATACAGGCAGATCAGTGGAATCATCCTCAGCGGAAGGATAATGATCCGCTTCCCCGTATACAGAGGAACTGGACGCAAACAGGAGATGCTGCACCGGATATCTGCGGCACATCTCCAGAACATGGAAAAAACCGTTCACATTGGCATCGAGAAATGCCTGCGGATTCTCCAGACTATACCGTACACCGGCCTGGGCAGCCATGTGGATCACAATATCCGGACGAAATCTCTGAAACAATTCCTCCAGAAATGCCGCATCACAGATATCGCCTTTGATAAACCGGAACCGTTCATCCTGCAGGCGGCTGATACGGTCCTGCTTCAGGGAAACATCATAGTAATCATTCAGATTATCAATTCCGGCAATAAAAAACTGGCCCGGGAAGTCCAGAAGGTACCGGGCAACCGTACTGCCAATAAAGCCGGCGGCACCGATAATGAAGATTTTTTTATGATTCCAGAATGCCTCATTCATAACTGCATTTTATATTCATTTCCATATGAATCGTAACACAAAAAGTCGCAGCGGAAAAACGGAATACTAACAAATTCCCATACGAAAAGCTAATGCCTTTCAAACTTCTGCTTATCATAGACCACTGATCTGCCGGATCAGTTGCTTCCAGATTTCAATGATCTGCGGCTCATGGAACTGCCGGGAAGCTGCTACCGCTGCAGCCGCCATTTTTTCCCGGTAAGCCGCATGGTCTGCCAGCATTGCCATTGCCTCGGCCAGCTGATCTTTATTTCCGATATCCACAAGAATGCCGTTGGTCCCTGAACTGATCACATCCGCAGCTCCCTCGCAGCGGGTGGAAATACACGGAAAGCCCATCATCATTCCTTCCAGCAGGGCATTGGACAATCCCTCATAATCACTGGAAAGCACAAACATTTCCGCATCAGCCACGGCTTCATGGATTTCCCTCACCTGCCCGTGCAGACGGACTGCCCCGGATAATCCGAGAGATTCAATGAGTGCTGTCAGTTCGCTTTTCAATTCCCCTTCCCCATAGATCGACAGGGTGTAATCATTGTGCGTTTTGTGAAACAATGCGAAAGCCCGGATCAGCATGGCCTGGTTCTTCTGGGGCATCAGCCTGCCGATATTGACAATCCGGTGACTGCCGCCGCGGCGCTGACAGGAAACACTGACGGGATTCAGGATGATGCTGCTGTGCTCTCTGACTTTTTCGGAGAACAGACTCCGCACTGTCTCTGTCTGGAAGACCACATGATCAGCTGCTTCATAGATCTTCTCGATTTCCTGCAGGTGCTCCGGATCCCGTTTTGCCGGGTTATTCCGTTCCGAGCAGATTACTTTTTCCTTCCCGGCGGACATGACATTCAGCTTGTTCATGGTGAACATGAACGAAATGGAAGCAGAAACTCCCAGTTTCTCCTTCAGCAGCCTGACCCAGGCCGCACGACATTCCATCACGGTTTCAAAGGGGCCCTCAAACCGGGGCATTTCAAACAGCTGTATACCCGGATCAAGGGAGTATGTCTGTCCTTTATCCTGAACATAGAGCATACTTACACGATAACTGTCTGCGAGCCCGCAGGCCAGCCGGCACGCCACCCGCTCTGCCCCGCCCCCGTACAGCGATGAACACATGATCAGAAGGCCGGGCTGATCACCATCTGATATCCGCTGCGGAAGAAGGCATTCAGAAACAGCAATGTGTTCCAGCAGCCAGACCTCAGGAGAGCAGTCAGGAATATCTGACTCCGTGCAGTTATCCATTACGCAGACAGAACGACTCTGCGGGCCGGTGAAATAGTAGGCAAAATTACGGCTGTTGTTCGCCGCATGGCATCCGGAAATCCGCAGGTGCGGGTTGGAATTGCTGGAAAAACCATAGCCGCGGTTACCGACAGCTTCACACCGGACAGCCTCATGGTCAATGGCCAGGCCGCTGCCGCCGAGCTTGAATCCGCTGCCGTTGCCGGCGGTCCGGCAGAGCTGCCCATGCCGGAAGATCCAACCGTTCAGCCAACTGCGGCAGTCCTCCAGTATTACCGCTCCGATAGGCCGGTTCTTGCTGAACAGATCAAATCCGTCATCGGAATTCAGCCAGGCAGTGCAGCGCACAAACCGGTTGCCGGGGCCGGCTGAAACCTTGCAGGCAAAGCCGTCCGCATGCTGCTGTGACCGGTCCATGTTCATACAGGAAACGCAGTCCGTTATTACATTGTATGAAGGCCACTGTTCTGCCGGGCTGTCATTGTCCGGATGCCGGATCAGAAAGCCCGTTTCCAGATTGGCGGCCGCCATGCAATGGGAAATATAATTATGATTCCCCCGGATCATGAAACCATATCCGCCGGTGACGATCAGACCTCTGATATTCCAGCAGTCTCCGGCAATCACGAATCCATGTTCGGTACCGCCGAAATCAAGGATCGTTTTTTCATCTTTGCTGACTGCTGTTATTGTTCTGGGATGTCTTCTGCGGCCGCTGTTTTCCCCGGCAATGACCAGGTCCTCCCGCAGCCGGTATCTGCCCGGGAATACCTCGATTCTCTGCCCGTCGCGGCAGCGGCTGACAGCTGTCTGAAGATCAAGCGGGTCTTCGGGCGTTCCCTGCCCGGCCGGTGTTCCCTGCACGGAAACAGCAATTGCCGGCAGATCGTCACTGCTGTCTTCAAATTCAATGGAAACAGAATGCAGATCTGCCTCCATCTCACAGCCGCGGGCTGCCAGAAAGCCCAGGTACATCCTCTCCGGATCACGGGATGCGAAGATATCCGGATCAACAGTGATCTCAAACCGCACAGGCTCACTGCCTTCTTCAGCCAGCTCGACCTGCATGTGGTCATCCTGCTTCTCCAGCCTGACTGTCAGTCCGGTGCCGGCAGACAGCGGGAGGTCATGACTGCAGCTGATATTTCTGATGCTTTCAATATCTTCCTCTGTTATTCCTTCCCGGCCGGATGCTCCGATTGTGCCATGAAATACTCCGCCGGCAATCATGTTGGCATACGGGTAGCCGGTCCCGGGATCCGGTTCCATGGTATCCCGGATAAACAGGCCCAGTCCTTCCTGGCTATTCTGTTCTTCTGCACCGGGGATGCGGCGGATACGGAAAGACCCCCGGAATATGACATGATCATGAACCGGTACTGCCGCAGCCAGACACACCATCTGATCATATCCGGAATCTGTAATCTTCCCCCGACCGGCCGGCATGCTTAAAACGGCTGTCCCTTCCGGCAGGATATGAACTGCAGCATCCCCCGATTCTGCCGTTCCCCAGGGAATCAGCTCTCCGTCTTTGATGGTATATCGCTCCGGCTGCAGAATTACGGTGTTCCACTGCAGATCTCCGTATGAAAGCTTATTCATTTTCTGTCTCTTTCTTCTCCATATTCATGCATTGTCTGATGGTGTCATCCCAGTCTTTTATGACCAGTTCCCTGTCATAGGCCTGCATGTCTGCCATTGCCTGCCGTTCCAGTTTCTGCCGCAGCTGCGGATCCGCCGCGAGCGTACACATGGCACGTACCAGTCCCTCTTCGTCACCGATCCCGGTAAGCAGGCCGTTTTCACCGTTCCGGATCACATCTCTGGATCCTTCACATCTTGTCGAAATGCAGGCGATCCCCATGGCCATGCATTCCAGCAGGGCATTGGAAAGCCCTTCAAAATCGCTGGACAACACGAACATTTCAGCATCCCTGATCCGTGCATGGACAGCCGGATCATTCTTTTCCAGGAAAACACAGTCCTGCAGGCCTAGAGACGCAGTCAGATCATTCAGCGGCTCAGCAAGTTCCCCGTTTCCGAAGATATACAGCCTGTATGCCGGATACATTTGATGGAACCGGGCAAAGCTGCGGATCAGCAGAGCATGATTCTTCTGGGGCGCAAGTCTGCCCAGGGTAACGATCTTCTTTTCTCTCTGTCTGTCTGCCGGCTGCGGGCGGATCAGCGGGTTCTTCAGGATACGGCTTTTCCGGCGGATCTCTTCGCCGTAAAGCTGACGGATGGTTTCCGACTGGAAAATGACAAAATCCGCCCGGCGCAGGATCAGGTGTGTCAGCCGGTACATCCGGCCCCATGACCGCTCGGGATTGCTGCGCTCACAGCAGATTACACGCTCCTTTCCCTTTGAAAATGCATTGATCAGATTGGCAATATTGCCAAGTGATAAAGACACCTCGATATTCAGTTCCTGCTTCAGATCCTTCAGAGCCCGGATCTGCTTCCCGATATACAGTGACTTCTCCATCAGACCGGCATTCCGTGCATATTCCGGCAGTTTTCGGATCCTGCACTGCTCGGGGAACTTGTGCCGGCGGCCGGAATCAAAACAATAGGCCACCGTCACGTTGTATGTCTCACACAATGATGCGGCCAGGATATACGCGACCTTCTGCGCCCCGCCGAAATAGAGTGACGTTGTCACAATCAGCAGGTTCGGTTTTGTTATTTCTTTCTTCTCTGTCATGGATTCAATCTGCCGCAGCGGCATGCTCCTTTGTGTTGTCATGATTCCGTATGTATGCGGCGGCCGGTCATGTCATCGTAGTAGCAGTTCTCAACACTGTACTGATTAACAAGCCCGCACAGCCTGAGAACCAGTTCTCTGCTGATCTCGTCTTTCGGATCACACAGATGCCCGAGGTATTGATTCAGACATTCCTGCACCAGGTCATGAATGTGTCTGATTCTGTTCAGCATTTCCGGACTTCTGACTTCCGGCGCAAAAACTGGCACGCCGCCCGGACCGATGTGGTCAAGAGCCGGTTCCAGTGAGGTGAAGTATACTTCCAGTTTCATCTCTGTGTCGTAGTTCATCAGATCCTGGTCCAGATAATACCGGATATTGTCCGCAGATGCGGAAATGTACTCGGGGATACCGACATACAAGCCATCCATCGGTTCCATGACACAGTGTTCCAGCAGCCGCTGACTGCTTCCCGAAGAGACGAAATCCATGATCGCAAACCGGCCTGTTTCAAGCCCTTCACGCCGCAGGTATTCCCTGTAACAGTTGCGGAATGTCTCTGCCGCTTCATGAATGGCCTTACTGTGTTTATGAATGTATTCTTCAGGCGTTTCATTCCCATAGGGGATTACTCTGTCAGAAGAAAGAGAGAAGACCTGCCGCATCATTTCCTCAGGATCATCCCTGAACATCGCCGGCGAAAAGAGGCCGGAAGTCAGCTTCCTGTCATCCATGACGGTGACAAATGCAGCATGCCTGTTTGTGTAAAAGTATGTTCCTTCAGGCAGCTGTTCCGGGTAGAGAAACCGCATCCTGTTATAAGCATCAAGCAGCAGTTTTCCATCCCGGGATGAAAGCAGAAACCTGTCATAGCCATGCCCCGCCATCTGCCGGCAGGCCCACTGCAGATACCCTGTCACCAGCGGGAAAACAATCATGGCCGCGATGCAGAGGTCAGGATCTGTCCTGAACGGATCGTCAAATGCGGCCGCTGTGCCCAGACCCAGCAGGCTGCGCTCAGCCGGAGTGCTGCAGCTGTCAAGTACAGCCGCATATCCGTTCAGTCTGGCCATCTCCAGACAGCTTGGAACGAAGGCCGCATCCAGGCCGCAGGCTTCCGCAGATGCACAGTCCGCATCCCTGTCATCACCGATATGAAGGATTGAACAGCCGGCATCCGAATACTGTTTCAGTACATCAAACAGGCCTTCCTGTTTCAGCATGCCGTATTCACAGGACACATATAAGGCACTGTATCCCCTGATTCCGTTCCGGTCCAGGAGGCTCCTGATGAAAGCTTCATCCAGATACATGTCACTGACCAGGACTGCAGTCTTGCCGGCCTGTACCGCATACGCAAAAAGTTCTGTCAGACTGTGGCGCGGCCGGATGACTTCTCTTTCCGTCTGCAGTTCGGTCTCCTGCAGCACCGCCAGCGTCCCGTCATCATAGCCGCACTCTTTCTTCAGACAGTCATAGATTTCGGCAAATGACAGATGCGGATCCCCTGTCTGGATGCTGTACCTGCTTTCCGCAAACCCCGCGATACCCGTCCGTTTCTCCACCAGCGCAAACACGTCCTTCGGATGCAGGACAGTCCGCTTCAGCAGCGTATCAAAAATGTCAAACGAGATCACATCATGCCGGTTGATCAGAGTAATCAGTTCCTGCCGGTCAGCCTGATAACCACGGCTGTCACCGGATACTGTAATCCTGTTGGTAAAATACCTGTTTACTCTGGAGTGGATACCGTATTCCCGGGGCACGATACCGTCCCTGACGGTGCCGACACCGACATGAATGATCCGTTTTCCGGCATACT
The DNA here is from genome assembly GCA_017543005.1 of Solobacterium sp. GTDB lineage: Bacteria > Bacillota_I > Bacilli_A > Erysipelotrichales > Erysipelotrichaceae > Bulleidia. The sequence continues at coordinate 8,938 of JAFWEA010000261.1, forward strand.
TTTCAGCCAGGGCCAGAAAGCCGAGATCCTCTCCGGTGCGTTCCCGTATATCCGCTCTTTCAGCATAACCTGCTGTTTTCAGCGGCACGAGCTGCTCAGCGTGCTCCCAGAAAACAACTACGGTCTTCCCATGGCTTTTCAGCCATTCGAAGATGACAGGAAACCGCCGCCGCAGCACCCAGCATTCTTTCTGCTGATCATAGTCGGCAACTACATTGGGGATAAACAGGCTGATCACGTCATACCTGCCCAGCAGTTCCTTCCACTGATCGATCGGCAGATGCCTCTGGCCATGCAGTTCATTGTGCAGTTCGATCTGATCAAGGCCGAACAGGTCCAGCAGAGGGATCTGTTTTTCACGGCAGGACGTGCAGATCCGGTTGTAGTCCGGTTCCTTCCCGATTCGGTGATCCGTCAGAATCACGGCATCGATTCCTTCCGGAACCTCTGTACAGTCAGCCGGGAGAATACTGCAGAATCTGTACTCATGATCAAAATTCCGGATTATTTCATCCAGATATTCACCGGGATACAGGGCTATTCTGCTGTTCCTGTATGCCGCGAAGTGTTCATCAAAGCTGTGCAGGATGTAATCCAGTTCTGTCATAGTTTTCTGTGAAACACGCAGGGAATGTTTCGTTCCTCCATCCTTGTCCGGATCTCTTCCCAGAACATCATCTTTGTGGCAACGACAACAATGGCATCTGCCGGAAGATCTGCATCTTCAAGCATGCATACAGGTCTGCCCCTGAAGGCCGGCCGCACGTCCTCTGGATACTGCGCCAGGAAGCCGCCGATCAGAATGTCATTCTGCTGTATCAGTTTTTCAAAGAACCGTTCTCCTGTCTGCCTGACCCCATAGATATATACAATTCTGTGTTTCCGGATTTCTTCAAGTACTTCCGGATCAATCACAGCGTTGATCTCTTTTGACCTGAGCATGGATGTAAAGCACCGGTAAATGGTCCTGTCAGGCTCTTTTACAAATGAACTGCTGAGGTCAAAGTCATCCTTCAGCTTGCTGTAGAGGGTCATGATCCGCTCATACATGACCGCAATGATTCTTTCTGCTCCGGCAGTATGGATGCCATGTTCGGCAGCGAACCGGTTCATGTACCAGTAATTCATCAGGTAACCGTAGAAATTACGCGGTCCCGCTTCGGTCGTCATGACTGAGTCCGGCCTGACCCGCAGAATGCAGTACTGTTTTCCGAGATAGCCGGCCCGCTTTGCCAGCAGGGTTGCGGCAAAGGCAAAGTATTCATCTTCATGCACGCAGCCTTCAAGGAAGCGGATTTCTTCATTGATTATGAAAGTACGCCGCCAGAAAGACCTCTGGGGGTGACAGTTCCATTCATTTTGACGGATAAACTCATCCAGAAGTTCTTTTCCTGCATAAACAGCTTCCTGATAGATTCCTTTCCGAAGCGGCAGCGGCGGATTGTAAACTGTTTTCAGATCTTCGCTGTCATACACTACCCGGCCGTCAAAGAAAATGCAGTCAAGATCCTGCCGGTCCGCCAGCCCGGCGAGTTCCTGCAGTGTCTCGGGTTCAATGGCATCATCCGGATCAAGAAAATACAGGTATTCACCGGCAGCCTGCTCGATCCCTCTGTTTCGCGCATATCCCTGCAGATGATTCTCAGAGAGATGCAGCACTTTGATCCGGCTGTTTCCTGCGGCATATGCATCAAGAATCGCCCCGCAGCGGTCCGGCGAACAGTCATCGATGCAGATGATTTCCAGATCCTGCAGTGTCTGGTTCAGCACACTGTCAAGACACGCAGAAAGATATTTTTCGACATTGTAAACAGGAATGATCACAGATACCTTACACATTCTGCTTTCTCCTTTTCCCGAAATTAGCATGCTTTTTCACATAGCAGCGGCGCAGCATATGCAGGAGTGCTCTCCTGCCTGCTGTCATCATCAATGAGCCGGGCATATTGAACAGTTCTTCGGTGTACAGTCTGTCTGTCACCTGCAGGATTCTGTTTCGGTCTTTTCGGTAACTTTCCCGGACGGCCGGATCATGAAACATTTTCTTCATGATTTTCTCAAACCCGGGATAATCTATGATGTTTTCGCGCAGTACCCGGCGGGCTTCTTCCATGCTCAATCCGTTGCGCCACTGATGGCGGCGCAGCCGGCGGAGTGCCCCTTTATGCAGCAGATAATAGAGCGGCTGAAAATGTTCATACAGATACCGGCAGTCTTCCGAGTTTTTCAGATGTCCGTAATATGCTTCGGTCATTTTATTGCTTGAGTAGATCATCAGATGCTTTCTGTACTCCTGTGATCCGGAGTCCTCATGCCGCCGGTATGTGTACAGCAGGTCCGGCAGGAGCAGGGTTTTCCGGCAGTGCGCCATGTAGAAATAGGTAAAATACATGTCTTCCGCAAACACCCTGCGGTCTTCCGCAAAACGGATACGATAAGACGCAATGATCTCACGGCGGAATACCCTGTTCCAGACTTCCCACCGGATTGCCCGGCGGCGGAAAGGCCCCATCAGGAACCTGAGTTTCTTTTCATCTGTTTCCAGCAGCAGTTTTTCTTCCTGCCGGATCGTATATGCCATCTGTTCCTGTTCCGGCACCGGCAGCGGCGGTGATACACGGAAGCCGAATACAGCCATATCCCACCCCTCATCCATGCGTGGGATCACCGTTTCAAGCAGTTCCGGATCCAGGATATCGTCACTGTCGGGAAAATATACATACGGGCAGGAAGCCAGATCAAGGCCGGCATTTCTGGCCGCACCAGGACCGCCGTTTTCCTGATGAATCACCCGGACCCGGGCATCCCTGCAGGCGTATTCATCCAGAATCCGTCCGCAGCCATCCGGACTGCCGTCATCCACCAGGATAAGTTCAAAATCCCGGAATGTCTGTGCCAGAATACTGTCAACACATTCACGGATATAGGCTTCACTTTTATAGACCGGAACAATAATGCTTACCTTCATAAATCTTCTGCTTTTCTGCTGATATAGCCGCTGATCAGCGGGCGCAGTTCTTCCAACTGTGCCTTCAGTTCTTCACTCTCTGCTTCTTCAGCCGCCCGGTCAATGAATTGGTTCAGACATTCATCCTGTTTCAACAGGATGAATGATCTCCGGAAATTCAGACCATAGACAAATGACAGATGCAGAGCAGCCGCATCAGCTTTTGTGCATATATCACAGCTCCTGATATTCACCTGTCTCAATAGAGAACGATAAACAGCTGGACTGACGGCTGTGCCATGCGTACGGCTGATCAGTGTGCCGTCCGCATACATGCGGAGGATATCGATCTTGTCGGCATCCCTGACAATATTGACAAACAGTCTCTCTCTTTCATTCAAGGTTTCCGGCAGCGCATATTTATTATGATATCTGACGGCATTCAGAATGACTTCGTGATCTGTCTCGGCAAACCCGGCAATCAGATTGTTTTCACACAGCACTGCGGCACCCAGATCCCCATGATCAACCGATTTGGAATCATTGTATGTGCCGTACTGCCGCCACTGTTCAAACCGGCCGATATCATGCAGCAGGCCGCATACGGCCGCCAGTCTGATGTCCTCAGCCGGCAGGAACAGGCTTTCGGCAATATCCTCGGACAGTTTTCTGACCCGCAGAGTATGATCGATTTTCATCACCGCTTTGTCCCCGTACACCCTGTACGGATCTGTATAACGGATGAATTCTTTTTCAGGTGTATCCATGAAACCTCCCGATATACTCAGAGCCGTATGAACGGCCGGTCGCCGATGATTGCCGCATACCTCGGATACTGTGTCTTATACAGACTGTTTTCCGGCATGCCCTCCAGATGCAGAATGGAGTATACCTTCTCTGCCCCGGCCATCTGGAACATGTTTACAAAAGTGCGCAGCGTGACATAGTCCCCTACGTCTCCGTTCATGATGTTTCCGATCCCGTTGATGTCAGTGATCCGGAAGCCGCTCTTGGCAGCAGCCCGCAGAAACCTGGCACTGTCAGAGTAGATAACTGCAGGGGTCCCGGCTTCCCGTTCGCACTCTGCAGTCTTCCTGAGGGCAGCTTCAATCAGTTCTGCCTGCATTTTTTCGGGCAGCGGTTTATTATAATCAGCGTTTTCCGTATGGCCCAGTGAATTGATGAAGCGCAGTACCACAACTGTATAGTGCGCCGGCAGAGCATCCGCCGCCAGCGCATCCCGGACAAGGGCAGTGGGCATAAACAGGTCACGGAAAAGCTCCCGCCACTGTTTCTGCCAGTCCGGTACATTCTGTTTTTCCAGGATGTTATTGCCGATATACTCCCGGCATACATACTGTCTGTCTTTTCTGAACGTTGGGAAGTCATCATACGGCCAGACATAGCGGATCGGTACAGCCTGCTCAGCATCAATCCCCGACAGCTCTGCTGACCAGTCCACCCGGTTCGGCGCCAGGTAATCCCTGATATCAAAATCTGTCTGATGAACAAAATGAAAACCAAGCCCGTTCACTCTGGCAACATAGTAAAGTCCAACCGCTGCTTTCAGCCGGTCGGTAATACCGCAGTTACTGTTCTCCCTGTCAATGACCAGCCAGATCCCGTTATCTGAATCCGGATGGACAGGATTTCTGTTCATTTCTGTCATTCAATCCGTTCTCTTTCAGGCTGTTATCTGGATACGTTTATTCATTCAACCTTTATAAATGTATATTAAACTAACGACATTATACAATTTAATAACTGATTATCATCTTTTATGTGTTTTCAGAACAAA
>JAFWEA010000262.1 GCA_017543005.1 Solobacterium sp.
GCATTCAGCGGCATGGGCAGCAGCGGCAGGATGATAATCCAGAGCGTCCAGGTCAGTCCGAAGACCAGGATCATATAAAGCCAAAACTGTTTTCTGTTCATATTTAGAATTTCCTCTAAATACAAGATAGCATACCGGCAGAGGACTGCAAGACTTTATTTAGAAATTTTTCAAAATATGATGTACCGTATGTCTTTACGGTTATCCGACCAGCATAAGATGTTATGTTTTTTGCCAAAGTCATAAGGTATAATGATATTAACCCGACATTTTGATGCCATTTGCACAAAAATGAATTTTCTTAACAATGATCAACGGGAATACACAGCATATTACTGCCGTGTTTTATAGTCACTGAAAAAATGCTCATCGATAATGAGGAATTCAAGGGGGTATATATGAGCAAACACAGCGAACTGACTCTGTTCCATCTTCCGATTCCGATCTTTCTTTTTATTGCGGCGATTGTCCTGCTGGCAACGTATCTCGGTGTACTGCCGCCGGGCATGACAGGATGTTTTATCTTTATGATCGTGATCGGATCCCTGCTGGATCTGATCGGCAATAAAACACCGATTATCCGCAGTTACTTCGGCGGCGGGGCCATCGTGGTCCTGTTCGGTGTAGCCCTGCTGCATTACTGGCACCTGCTGCCGGAAATCATCAAGGACGCGGACGGCAATGTCGTGGCCTCGTACATGCAGCTGTGGAAGCCGTTTGACCTCGTCGGCAGCATCAATTCCTTCTTCAAGCCGACCGGGGCATTCCTGGACTGGTATATTGCGGCGCTGATAACCGGCTCGATCCTGGGTATGAACCGCAAGCTGCTGGTCAAGGCCGCAGCCCGGTACTTCCCGGCCATCTTCGGCGGCCTGATCTGTGCCTTTGCGCTGTGCGGCATTTTCGCGAAAGTGATGGGCTACGGCACCGTCAAGGCAATCCTGCTGATTGCCCTGCCGATCATGGGCGGCGGCATGGGCGCGGGTGCTTCACCGCTTTCCAAGATCTTTGACGCAGCCGGCACAATGACAGCGGCGGAGGCATTAAGCATTATGACCCCGGCAGTTGCCATCGGCAATGCCATCTCGATCGTCATGGGCGGCCTGATGGTCAAGCTGCTCCAGGGTAAATTCTGGAACGGCCAGGGCCAGCTGATGCAGAGTTCCACCGTAGACCCGAAGGAACTGGAAGTCAGTCCGGAAATGCAGAACCGGCGGAATCAGATTTCCCTGACCAATCTCGGCATCGGCCTGCTGGTTTCCGGCACATTCTTTGCCTGGGGTTACATCTGCAGCAATGTCTGGACAATGCTGGTGCCGAAGGTGACCGTGCATGCCTATGCGTTCATGATTATTACCGTGGCAGCGTTCAAGATTGCCAACATCATGCCGGAATGGATTGAAATCGCCTGCTATCAGTGGTTCCAGTTTGTCATGAAGAATCTGACCAATGTCTTGCTGATGGGCATCGGCCTGTGCTATCTGGACATCGGCCAGGTTGTGGAGAGCTTCTCGCTGACGTATCTGGTGCTGTGCGGGGTTACGGTCCTGGGCGCGTTCTTCGGGGCGGCCCTGGTCGGCCGGCTGGTCGGGTTCTATCCGGTCGAGGCAGGCATTACGGCAGGCCTGTGCATGTCGAACATGGGCGGGACCGGCGACGTGGCGGTCCTGTCGGCTGCGGATCGTATGGAACTCATGCCGTTTGCGCAGATTTCCTCCCGGCTGGGCGGGGCGATCATCCTGCTGTTGGGTTCACTGATGCTGTCAAC
>JAFWEA010000263.1 GCA_017543005.1 Solobacterium sp.
GCCGGCGCTCCGGTCACCACCGAAGTCATGGATATTGATTCGGCAAAGAACTCGGGTGCCATTGCGCTGTTCGACGAAAAGTACGGCGACAAGGTCAGAGTTGTCACAATGGGTGACTTCTCCAAGGAACTCTGCGGCGGTACGCATGTGTCCAATACCGGTGAAATCGGTGTCTTCAAGATCGTTTCCGAAGAATCCATCGGTTCCGGTGTCCGCCGGATTACGGTCCGCACCAAGCTGGGTGCCTATGAAGACTTCAAGGCTGCCGAAGATTATCTCTTCGAATGTGCCGGTGTCCTCAAGATGCAGAGCTATGCCGAGATGAAGGAAAAGATCATGCAGCTGCAGGATGAGATTGCCCAGCTGCGCCGGGAAAATGCCCAGGCCAGGGAACAGGCACTCGCTGCGCGGGCGGACAGCCAGCTCAGCAAAGCCGAAGCCATCAACGGTCTCAACGTGCTGTTTGTCCGCATGGATGATGCCGAAACAGATGAGCTCAAGAGCCATGCCGAACTGCTGCGCAACAAGATGCAGAACGGTCTGGTCTTCCTGACCAGTGTCAAGGGCGAGAAGGTAACCTTCGTCTGTGCCGCTTCCAAGGAAGCGATCGCCAAGGGCTTCAAGGCCGGCGATCTGGTCAAGGCAGCAGCCCAGGTAACCGGCGGCAACGGCGGCGGACGGCCGGATATGGCCCAGGCCGGCGGCCGGAATGTCGCGGCAGTTGAGGAAGCTCTCAATACCGTCAAGGCAAAACTGAACGCTTAATGAAAGATTAAGAATGGGTGAATGCCCATTCTTTTTCCTTTTGGTATACAATAAGATAGGCCTGATTTAAAATAAAAGGCGGAGGTGAGCAGAATGACAAGAAAAGAAATATCACCAACCATGAGCTATAACGCGGAGGAAATCCGCCGCCAGAATATCCGGCAGATCATGCAGCTCGTGCAGGAAGCCCTTGAAGAAAGAGGGTACAATGCCATCAATCAGCTGGCCGGCTATCTGATCTCCAATGATCCGGCTTACATCTCAAGCCATAACAATGCCCGCAGCATTATCCAGTCTGTCGAGCGGCATGAGATCATCGAGGAACTCGTCCGGTTCTATCTGGAAGAGAACCACTGATGCGGCCCGGGCAGAAACCCGGAAAAGAAAGAATCACTGACCGGACAGAGCAGGTTTATGCCTGCGGCTGTTCGTGCGGAATAAAAGGCGCTTAACGCCTTTTGTTATGAGGAGAAAAATATGCTTGACGAAAACAATACAATCTTTATCACCGATGACAGCGGCAATGAAACCGCAATGGAAATCGTTCTGACTTTCAAAGAGGAAGAGACCGGAAAAACGTATGTGCTGTTCCAGGAACCGGACAATGAAGAAGGCGATGTCTTTGCGGCCGAATACGATGAGGACGGCAATCTGACCATGGTGGAAGATGAAGAAACCCTGAACATGTGCAGTGAGGTTCTGAATGCCTTTGACGAAGAGGAAGGCAACTGATGGCAGGCAAAAGAAAACAGAAGAAGCGCCGGTTCAAGCCGGGGAATCTGCTGATCCTGCTGCTGCCGGTCATCCTGATCGCCGGTCTGCTGTACTTCTTCAATCTGAAGAATAACCAGAAGCCGATCCAGACCACACCGGAGGAAGTCGTCTTCACGGTACCGGCCGGGGCCGGGGCCAAGACGGTCTCGCAGAAGCTGGCGGACGAAGGCATCATCCGCAGCGGCAGTGCCGGTTATTCCTTTGCCAAAAAGAACAAGCTGACGGATATCAAGGCCGGCAATTTCCTGCTGGATAAGAGCTGGGAACTGGAACAGATCTATACAACCCTGAACGATTCCACCGCCACCATCGTTGATGATGTCCGGGTGACAATCGTGGAAGGGGACTGGGCCAAGCATATTGCCGAGAAGATCGCCGCGGTCACCAATGTATCCGAAGAGGAACTGCTCAATCTCTGGAATGATCAGAATTATATCCGCTCGCTGTTTGACCGGTATCCGTTCCTGAGTGAAGAGATGTTCGGGACGGATGTGCGTATCTGTCTGGAAGGATATCTGGCCCCGAATACCTATATCTTCTTCCAGGACACAACCGCCGAGGAAGTAACGGAAAAGATCCTGGACCAGACCCTGGTCAATTATAAGGAAGTGGAAAACGATATCAAAAAGAGCGATATGACCGTGCATCAGATCTTTACGCTGGCCAGCATCGTTCAGTATGAATCCGGCAAGGTTTCCGAAATGGCCAATATTGCCGGGGTCTTTGCGAACCGCCTCAGCATCGGTATGCCGCTTCAGTCCAGTGTCACGGTCTGCTATGCCATCGATGTGAACAAGGAGGATGACTGGATGGCCTGCGAAGTCAACAGTGAGTTCGACAGCCCGTACAATACATACAAATATCCGGGCCTGCCGCCGGGACCGATCCAGAATCCGGGGATCGATGCTCTCAAGGCAGTTCTGCATCCGGCCAGGCATGATTACTATTACTTCATGGCGGATGTCTACGGGGACGGCACCGTATATTATGCGGAAACACTCGAGGAGCACAATGCCAACGTGGCAAAATATCTGAAATGATACCGATGAGTTTATGCTACCTGCAGAAAGACGGCCAATGGCTGATGCTGCTGCGCAACCGGAAGAAAAATGATATCAATGCCGGCAAATGGATCGGCACCGGAGGTAAAATAGAACCCGGGGAGACACCGCGGCAGGGAGCGCTGCGGGAAATCCGCGAGGAGACCGGTTATATCGCCGATACGCTCGATTTCCGCGGTATCCTGTACTTTGTATACGGCACAAAAGATGCCGAAAAAATGTGGGTTTACAGCTCTCAGGACTTCCATGGCACGCAGATTGACTGCCTCGAAGGCACCCTGGCCTGGATTCCGGAAGAAGAGATCCTGAATCTGGAACTCTGGCCGGGCGAC
>JAFWEA010000264.1 GCA_017543005.1 Solobacterium sp.
ATCGACATTGTTCACCTGCACCTTCAGAAGGTATCTGATTATGCCGATCTGAGCTGCTTCAGCGTAACGGCACTCTGAAATCAGAACAACTTCAACCGGATCAACCGTCAGGGTTCCGTTTACGGTGTTGACCGTGAACTCGCCGGTTACATCCTGACCGGCCTCGTCATACACCGTATAGGAAGAAATTACATTATTACTGGTGTCGGCATCTGTCTGACTGCCGGTGCAGACCGCAGTGCATGTATATCCTGACGGCAGGCCGGATACCGCATAGGTATCTACAAACAGTGCCTCGCCGTCATAGACCTTGCTGCCGGAATCCGCGGTTATGGTAATTTCCTTGGCTTCCGGCTCGACAGTCGGTTCAGGTTCATCCGTCTGTGTGGGTTGATCAGGCTTATTGTCCGGTGTTGCCGGCGGTGTGTCCTGGTAAACAGGATAATATACCGGAGCGGCCGGTTGATTCGTTCTGGCCGCTGTCATCGCCGTAACCGTCAGGGTGCCGAGTTCCTCCGTTATGACATAGTTCTCCGGTTTGGCTGTGCCCCAGTCTATTTCATATGTATTAAGGCTCTGGCCGACCGAAGTCCGGCTGCCGGTTGCCCTGACACTGATGCCTTCAGCCGCCACGGCCGGATTGTCATCTGATTTGATTCCGGCCTGTGCATTGGTCAGCGGTGTGCCGTCATAAACCTTGGCGGCGCTGCCTGTCCAAATGGTAATGGGGGCCGGTTCAACCGTCAGGGTTCCGTTCACTGTATGAATCACAGAGAAGTGATCGGTGACATCCTCGCCGGCTTCGTTGCGGATCACATACTGTATAATTGCATTTTCACTCGTTCCCGCGTCTGTCTGGGAACCCTCAACGGTAACATCCGCACTGAAGTCCCCGGGCAGTCCCTCAACCAGCATGTCGGGCGCTGCTGTGAGCGGCTCACCGTCATAGACCTTATCGGCACTCGGGGCACTCAGTGTGACTGTTTCATCGAACGTCCAGTTACCGCCCGCGCTGCGGTCCTCTTCCATGGTTGGGCTTTCACCCGCATTGCGGGCATTCCCGGGATCAGATTTCCGGCTGCTGCAGGCAGTGCTGAAAAGAAGTGCGGCAGAGATCAGGCAGTTCACCAATGTGCGGTGTTTTCCTGGGTGTTTCATGACAGAGCCCTCCTGACTACAGATAATCTTTTAAAAGATAGTACCAGTGATTAAATAATACTATAAATACTGCCGATACTGTAATTTGTTCACCGATTTCTGCATAAAAGAAAAATGGCTGTTTCAGCCATTGATTCTTGTCTGCAGCGGTTTGATCCTCTTCAGCATCAACCCGGCCGTATATCCGGTAAACAGTCCCATCGGCACGGATCCGGCCAGCAGATACGGCAGGATGGCCATGATCATCGGCTGCCGGTAGAAGGTCATGACAACCAGCACCTGGCCGACCGAGTGGGCAATCGAGCTGATCACGGAAGTAAACAGCAGCGAGGACTTCAGATAATTCAGCAGGATCAGCACCAGACTGGACAGCACCACACCGCCCAGACTGATCCAGAACGTACTGCCAAAAAGCAGCCCGCGCAGGAGGTTGCCGATGATAACCCGCATCAGATTGACAATGATCATATCCCGCACGCCGAGGAAACGGATTGTGACCAGGGCAATGATATTGGCAAGGCCCACCCGGATGCCAAAGGCCAGCGCCCCGATGTAGACCGACTCCACCATGTTCAGCACAATCGCCATGGCACTCAGCAGTGTCAGATAGACAAAATGACGTGTTTTATTCATTCCCATCGTGTTTCACCATGACTATGACTTCGTTCGGCATGCAGACAATCGGCAGGTCTTCTTCCGGGCTGACCCAGCCCATATTGGCACAGATATGATTCGGACAGTCTTCGTTGGTCACCCGGTATTTCCCGTCCTTGACTTCCACATCGAGTTCCCCATACGATCCAATGACATGATAAACAGCATCCGTTTCCGGATCGAATTCTTGGATCACCTTGCCCTGATGCTCAATGACAACCAGAACCTCAGGTTCTTTTTTTCCAAACGGATTTTTCATCACCAGGATGGCCAGCAGGGACGCTGCCAGCAGGATCCCGATGATGATTTTTTCTGTCTTCTTCATGTTCAGGAAATTATACCATGCCCTTGTTTACAATACCGCTGTTTTCCAGTACAGCAAAATAATCCGGATAGCTTTTGGCAAT
>JAFWEA010000265.1 GCA_017543005.1 Solobacterium sp.
GATCCGTCATTGCTGAAAGATTCTGCGCCTTCGAGTTCTTCATCAAACTCAGGGATGGTATCCCAGGTATAACCTGCATCGGCACGGTCAATCATATGATTATCCTCACTCTCTCTGCTTTTTTTATACAGGAAAGCAGCGGAATAACCAACAGTTTCTTTACCATATCGAAAAAACATCCCCTCAAGGGGATGTCAGAGATCTGTATTTACCGGTCCTGCAGGAAAGCCGGGATCACTTCCGCATCTTTCAGGCCTTTGCGGTACAGCCTGTCCAGCATGACATGATCCAGAGTCAGCGTTTTCATGCCGGAAATATCATCCGGGGCGACAATCAGGACTTTTCCTTCCTTCTCCAGACGGATTGCTTCATCCAGCTGGCGGTTATACAGGAAAGCCCGGCTGGCCAGCGCTTTCCGGGCCCCGCGGTAACGGGCCGGGATCAGTCGGGCAAGGCGGCGGTCTTTGTCCGGGGAGCGGCGGTAATCCTTTGGCCGGCTCAGGATGATGACCACCTTGTCACAGCCTTTCGCGAAGGCTCTTTGATACGGGATCGGATCACTGATGCCGCCGTCATAATAGTGCTTGCCCCGCCATGGATAAGGCCGGTTCAGAACCGGCATGCAGCTGGACATCTTCAGGAAATCGAAGTGATTCCGTTCAATATCCTTTTTCTGCAGATAGACCGGACTGCCGGTTTCGGCTTCCGTGGCGATGATTTCAAGATCGCCCGGATTGCGCATCAGGGCGTCATAATCCAGCGGGTAGTCACCGCCTTCATTGGTCAGTGTCCCGTAGATGTATTCCAGGTCCAGATAGGAACCGGTCCGCAGCAGGTTGCGCACGGACATGCACTCTTTGCGGAAGAAGTATTCCGTGTAGAAGATGTAGTTTCTTCCCGGCTGCTCGCAGAGATAGGCAATGCCGTTGGCGCTGCCGGCGGAAACACCCTCCACCACGTCAAAACGGATGCCCTCCTGCATGCAGTAATCAAATACTCCGGCTCCGTAGATATCGCGGGAGCCGCCGCCCACGTCAACAATTCCGATCATATTCTTTATTGTATATGTCTTTTGCCAAACAGGTATATCGAGTGCCCGGAAGCGTACAAAAAACTCCGGAAACACGGTTCCGGAGTCAATGCCGCAATGTTCAGACGATCAGGCGCATTCATGCAGCGCTCTGGTCAGGGCTGCGATGATCTCTTCCTTGCCATCGCAGAAGGAAGCTCTGGCTGCGTAGAGGTTGGAGAGGATGAAATCCCGCTCCGTGAAGCCGAAGATGCCGGCGATGATGTCATATTCATGTTTCAGGTCGATGCCCATGAGGCCCGGGTCATCGGTGTTGATGTTGATCATGACACCCTTGTCCCACATTTTGCGGATCGGATGCTCGGTAATGGACGGGACACAGCGGGAATAGACGTTGGAAGTGACGGAGACTTCGCACAGGACATTGTTCTGCACCAGTGCGTCCACCACGGCGTCATCCTCAACCGCATGGATGCCATGCCCGACCCGGCCGCCGTTCTGGCTGATGGCGAAGCTGACATTGGATGCCGGCCCGGCTTCACCGGCATGGATGGTATAGCGGACTCCGAGCTTTCTGGCCAGGGCGAACTGGTCGGCATAGCTTTCAATCGGTGTGGCGGTTTCATCACCGGCCAGGTCGATGCCGACAACGCCCTGATCTTTGTAGGCAGCCGCCAGTTCAACTGTTTTTGTATTGTTCTGAACCGTACCAAGGTTCTGGCCGAGATTCATCATGCACAGCAGGATGCCGCAGACCATATCCGGATGTTCTTCCAGCGCTCTTCTGCGGCCCTGCAGGACAGCCTTGACGGCATCCTCCATGGTCAGTTCCGGATTGATATGCGACTGCGGGGAAAAGCGCAGCTCGGCCAGTCTTGTACCGGCTTCATACATGTCCATGAGCACTTCGTAGGTCAGCTCTTCCAGCCGCCTGCCGGTCTGCAGCAGTCCGGTCAGCAGGCCGAAGAGGCCCATGCATTCGGAAAGGGTCATCGTATCATTCATGATGTGCTCTTTCAGCCATTCTTCGTCACTCATGCCGGCCGGTACCAAGCCGTCTTCACGGCAGTATCTGACAAACAGCCGGTCCGGGAAGGCACCGTCCAGATGGCAGTGCAGTTCTACTTTTGGATATTCCATGATTATCTGCTCCTTTATACACCGCTATTATAAAAGATCAGGCAGATGAGGCAAAGCAGGATGATGCCTGTGTTAGGATAAATACAGAAAGGAATTGTAGATTATGAAACTGTTTCCGAAAGATATCAGAACACTTCTGAAGGCATCACTGGGAGAAATACCGAGTGATACGGTCATTACCGATGTCAGGGTCGTGAATGTGTTTACCGGGGAGATCCTGCCGGCAAACGTATTCATCAAGGACGGGTATTTTGCCCACATACAGTATGAGCATCCGGAAGAGCCGGACGGGCTTGCGGAAACGATTGTGGACGGTCAGGGCCTTTACATGGTTCCGGGGTTTATCGACGCCCATGTGCACATCGAAAGCAGCATGCTGACGCCGCGCAACTTTGCCAAAGCGGTTATTCCGCACGGGACAACGACGGTCATTACCGATCCGCATGAAGTCGGCAACGTGATGGGTGTCAGGGGCGTCAGGTATATGCATGACTGCGGGGCAGACCTGCCGATGCGTCAGCTGATTGATATTCCTTCCTGTGTTCCGGCCGTGCCCGGCATGGAAAACAGCGGAGCCGATTTCCTGGCGGATGAAATTGCCCAGCTTGCCGGCCTGGAGCGGGTGGCCGGCCTCGCCGAAGTGATGGATTTCCTGGCGGTCATACATGGTGATGAGCGCATGCTCGGGATCCTGCAGGCAGCCCGCGAGCATGGTCTGTATGCCCAGGGCCATGCCCCGATGGTATCCGGCCGCGGTCTGTCAGCTTATCTGACGGGCAGCCCGTATACAGACCATGAAGTCTCCGAAGCGGATGAAGCACTGGAAAAATACCGGAACGGCATGTATCTGGATGCCTGTGATTCATCCATGGTCCATCATGTTGAAGATGTCTGGGCAGGGATCAGGGATTCGAAGTATTTTGATACACTGTGTCTCTGCACGGATGACCGCGAAGCAGGCGATATTCTGAAGCGGGGACATATCAATGACGTGGCCAGACACCTGATCAAAGCCGGGGCTGATCCGGTCACGGCGATCCGCAGCATGACCATCAACACCGCCAGGGAAGCGAAGCTCGAACGGCTCGGGGCGATCGCACCCGGCTACGTGGCAGATTTCAACCTGCTGAAAGATCTTGAAGAACTCGAACCCGAACAGGTATGGTTCGGCGGGGAACGGGTGGCGGAACAGGGCCGTCTGGTAAAAGAAATTGAGGAAAGAGCGTTCCCGGAAGAAAAGATCAACACAATGAATGTCCGGGAGCTGACCGAAGAAGATTTCACGCTGAAGTGCCCGGTAGAAAACGGTACAGTTAAAATCAATGTCGTTGTATATCCTTCCGTTGACTCC
>JAFWEA010000266.1 GCA_017543005.1 Solobacterium sp.
GGATGTCATGGGCGAACTGTTTGCGGCGGACCCGCAGGCAGCGTATGACGGCATGAAGACCGTGGCCGAGCGGACGATGGAGATTCATCAGAAACTCTTTGACGAATTCCCGCTGGACGGCATCTACTTCAGTGTAAACAATCAGAACTCGGTGTTGAGCGATGAGCTCTACCGGGAAATCGCGACGCCGATCGAAAAGGAAATGATCGCCGACATCAACAGGCGCGGCATCACCTTCATGCATATCTGCGGCACCCGGGGCCAGACCAACAACCTGAAGCTGTTCACGGACTATGACTTCGCCGCGGTCAACTGGGCGGTTTACTCCGAGAATGTTTCGCTGAAGGAAGGCAAGGAACTCTTCGGCGGCCGGCCGGTGATGGGCGGCTTTGCCCAGACCGGGCTGATCTATGACGGCACGGAAGATGCCATCAAGGCCGAAGTGAAGCGGATCCTGGATGAAACCGGCCAGCTGGGCGTCATGATCGGGGCCGACTGCACGGTACCGATGGATATCGATGAACATCACTTTGTCTGGGTCCGGGAGGCAGCGGAAGAATATGCCGCTGAACACCGCTGATGGCTGTAAAGCCGCTGTCGGAAAAGGCCCTGGCACGGAAATATGCGGAAACCGGCTGGTCAGCTGACAAGCTCACGTTCCTGCACGACTTCTTCCTGGCTGCCGCCAACCTCTACGGGATGTGTACGGTCCAGGACCTCTGGGATATCTACGGGTTCCTTGGTGAACATGTACAGCTGCCGAAGGCGCAGCGCAAAGACATGATCACTTTCTCCGGCATCGTGCGCCGGGACAACGTTCCCTATGCCGTATATGAAATCGATGAGATCTATGCGGATGAAGAACGGAAAGACCTGGAACGCATGATCGTTCATAAAGATCTCATCAGTACCGGCTATTACCGGTTCGCCGATGTCTACCGGCTGAATGATGTTCAGCTGAATAAGCCGTTCTATGTGCCGGATGACTACCTGTGCTATGCCGAGCCGGAACCCTCGGTGCAGGAAACAGCCCTGCGGCAGTATCTGGACGAACTGATGGGGATGACCCCGCAGAGCCGGACGGCCGCCGCGGAAAAGGAATTCCGGGATCTTCGCTATGCGCTGATGATCGGGTTCCCTGATATTTCGCATGTGATCCGGATCCTGAGTGATCATCTGAAAGCGACCGGGGTCGGGCCGGATGAAAAGGAAACCGGGGAACTGCTGGAACTGATTCAGGACTACAACAACACATCACATCTCTGGATCAACCGCGGCTGGGCCCCGCAGGACATGCGTCAGCCGGCGGGCGGATCGCCGACGATCGTCCTTGGTCCGGACATTCAGAAGATGCTGGCAGAAAACGGCATGAGCGAAGAAGATTTTCTTGCCATGCTGGCCGGCCGGGGCATCAACACCATGAAGAGCTGAACTGCTTGACTGCTCTGTAAACTGAAAACAGCACCCTGTCATCGGACAGGGTGCTGTATTGTTTACTGACTCATAGCGATGGCAGCCATGGCCAGGATGTCCTCCTGGGTCTGGGCCCCGGCCAGGAAGCCGGACGGGTGACAGAAGATGGCCGTCTTGATCCCGGATACTTTCTGCAGCTCCTCATAGCGCAGGCCATACCAGGCAGCGGGCAGCGGGTGCCGGTAGCTGGTGCGGTCATCACTGTCGCTCAGGGCGCACTGGATATTCCAGCCGCCGCGCAGGGCCGGGGAGATGACATACCAGATATCCCGGGCCTTCGGGTTGGAACTGTTGTATACGATGCCTTCCCACGGGGCAAATTCATCCAGGATGAGCAGGTGATTGGCCGAGTAGTCGATGGCCCGCAGAATATAGTCACGCCCTTCCATGGAACTGATGATGCTGTCGATGCGGTTGATCACGATATCCTTCGCGGCTGCCACGGCATCCATGAAGGCCTCATAGTAATCCATGTCGGAATTCCAGGGCGGGTTGTAGTCCTTGACCATCTGGGAAACCGTGAAGCCGGTATGGGCCGCCGCCACGATTTCGGCCTTGTGGGCATCCTGGATATAGGGCATTTCCTGCATGATGCCGCTGACCGGGTTATAGCCGTTATCCTCGGCGTCAATGCCGAGGATCAGGGATGATTCCAGGCGTCTGTAGACATTGTCCATCCAGCGCTCCGGGCAGTCCATCTCCGCCAGGATCTCGCGGTAATACTTTCGCCAGACCAGGCCGCAGGCCGCGTAGGGCACGTTTGTGTTCGGGTGGGTGCCGTTGCGTTCCTTGTTTTCCGGGGTGTGGTGATCCAGTTCACCGCCGCCGATATCAAAGATGATCCAGCTGCCGTCATCGGCCGGCAGATCCAGATCACTGCCCCGCGTGACATGGATTTCCTCCGCCATCAGCGACAGCAGGGCCGTGGCGAAGACGTCATCCGCGTGGAACAGTCCGTCATGAGTATAAAGATTCAGAAAAGGGCGCATGAGATTCCTCCGTTTCTCCAACAGTTATATCATACCCGCCCTTAGACGCCAAAGTCTGTTATAATTTCATGGATATGAGAATAGTAATACAACGCGTAACGGAAGCCTCCGTCACGATTGACGGCGAGGTACACGGAAAAATTGATACGGGCTTTCTCCTGCTGGTCGGCGTAAAGGATGAAGATAACGAAGAAACCGCAAAACGGCTGGCGGACAAGATTGCCCACATGCGGATATTCGAGGATGAAAACGGCAAGATGAACCTGTCCCTGGACCAGGTAAACGGTGCGATCCTCTCGATTTCGCAGTTTACCCTGTTTGCGGACTGCCACAAGGGCAACCGGCCGAGCTTTGCCAAGGCCGGGGCTCCGGAACATGCGAAGAACCTGTATCTGTGGTTCAACGAATACCTGCGGCAGGAATACGGCCTGCGGGTGGAGGAAGGCATCTTTGCGGCTGACATGAAGGTGCGGCTGCTCAACGACGGACCGGTTACGATCCTGCTGGATTCCGACACACTGTAAGGAGACGGGCATGGGAGAGATTATTTACGGTACGGAATTATCGGCCGAGAGAAAACAGAAACTGAAGGAACGGGTGGACGGCATCCGGGCCCAGGGGAAGCGGATTCCCTGCCTGGCGGTCATTTCGGCCGGTTCGGACGCGGCTTCGGCTTCCTACATGCGGGGCCGGCAGAAGGCCTGCGATGAAGTCGGCATCATGACGAAGGTCATCATCCTGCCGGAAGGCAGCCGGCAGGCGGATCTCGAGAATGCCATCGCCGAATGCAATGATGACAGCACGGTCGACGGCATCCTGCTGCAGCTGCCTCTGCCGAAAGGCATGGATGAAGAGCGGGCCCTGCGGCTGATCGATCCGGCCAAGGACGTGGACGGCCAGCACCCCCTCAACGTGGCAAGAATGCACCTGAACAAACCGGGCTTTGTGCCCTGCACGCCGCGGGGGATCATGACGGTCCTGGCCCGCATGGGTGCACCGCTGGACGGCTGTCACGCCGTCGTGGTCGGCCGCTCCTCGCTGGTCGGCGCCCCGGTGGCGAAGCTGCTGCTCAATGCCAATGCCACGGTAACCACCTGCCATTCCCATACAAAGAACCTGGCGGAAGTGTGCCGGCAGGCCGATGTGCTGGTCGTTGCCATCGGCAAGGCGAAGATGATCACCGCCGACTATGTCAAGGAAGGCGCGTATGTCGTCGATGTCGGCGTCAACCGGACGGCGGACGGGAAACTGTGCGGCGACGTGGACTTTGACGGGGTCTTCGACAAGGTGGCGGCCATCACCCCGGTGCCGCGCGGTGTCGGTCCCATGACGACATGCATGCTTCTGGAGAATACGATGAAGGCTTATGAGGAGCGCCAGGTATGGTAGATCAGGAATACGGTCTGTACGATATCGTCGAAATGAAAAAGGAACACCCGTGCCACAAATCGAAGTACTGGCGGGTGATCCGGGTCGGAGCCGATATCAAAATCAAATGTGAGGGCTGCGGGGCTGTGGTCATGTTCCCGCGGCATGAGTTCGAGCGCAAGCTCAGGAAGGTCATCGAACACGTGACCAGAGAAGAAACGGAGGCCTGAATATGGCTTTAACTGCTGGAA
>JAFWEA010000267.1 GCA_017543005.1 Solobacterium sp.
CCCAGTATGGATACTGGCCGTCCATACTGCCCAGCAGCAGTACCTGATCATCCGGAAGAAAGGTAAATTCAATGACTCTGCTGCGGTTCAGATCCTGCCTCTTTATGGGCTTGACCGGTTCATAGTTCTTTATCTGATTCAAACCAGTTATATCCTGTCTTTTATGTTTTACTGTTTCTTTGAAGCGGAACATATGCTTGGCCTTCTCTTTCTATTCGTGCAGTTTGCGTTCCTTCTGCAGGACTTCTTTCTTGCCGTGAATCCGGCCGATGGCATAGGCAAGCAGAACCGAACAGAGCATATTGGCCGGCGCGGCAGGGCTGTCGGCAGCGATGCCCAGCAGGCCGATCAGCAGGTTCAGGAAAAAGACAATACCGATGAAGCGGATGATCCGGTCAAGATAGGCATCCTTCGAATCGATGTCGTTGTACAGCTCGAAAGGACCTTCATCGGTTCTTCTGCGGTAGTATGCCCACTTGAAGACATGGCCGACGCACTCGGCACCGGCTTCCTCAAGAAGCTCGTGGTAGTTGCTGTCATTCTGATCGAGGTCAAGACGGATGATATATTCACCCGGCAGGCAGTTTCTGAATCTGTAGGTGCACCAGCCGACACTGTCCAGTACCTGGCCGTCTTCAGCCATCTGGTTGAGCCATTCTTCCTCTTTTTCAAAATCCCATACCCAGTACCACTTGTGGATTATTGTCAGTTCACTCATCTTGCTTCCTCCAGGACTTTTCTTCCGTCTTTCACCAGTTTCTCCAGTCTGGCCAGTTCATTGTCCAGAACAGCAAAGCCTGCTTCGGTCAGGCAGTATTCCTTCCGCCGGCTGCCGCTTTCCACCGGCAGCTGGACGATCCAGCCTTTCTCACACATGCCGTTCAGGGCGCCATACAGCGTTCCGGCTGCCAGCCGCACCCGGCCGTTTGATAATTCTTCTGTTTTCTGCATGATCCCGTACCCGTGGTTGGGCTGATACAGGGCCAGCAGGATGTAATAGGTTGTTTCTGTCAATGCATAGGTTTCATTCATAAGAACCTCACTATATTGCCGACCATTATATCGGCAATCGATATATCGTAATTACAATATATCGGCAACCGATATAATTGTCAACAGGAAATGATTCCATATGACGTATGTCTGCTGCAGATAATATAATGATCGAAAAAAGGGAATGTATCATGAGCACTCAGAAACTGAACAGGGCCCGCGAATACGAGGCGCGGAAGGACGCGGAAATACCGGCAGAAGAAAGACCGCTGTTTCATCTGTCATCCCGCTGCGGCTGGATGAATGATCCCAACGGCTTTTCCTTCTATGACGGAATGTATCATCTGTTTTATCAGTATTATCCGTACGAACCCGTATGGGGACCAATGCACTGGGGTCATGCGGTCAGCCATGATCTGATCACCTGGCAGTACAGACCGGCCGCCCTGGCACCGGATACGCCGGCTGACTGTGAGGGCTGCTTCTCCGGCAGTGCCCTGACGCATGATGGTCAGCACATGCTCATGTACACCGGGGTCATGCCGGATGACAAAGATCCGGCAAAGCAGGTGCAGGTCCAGTGCCTGGCGTTCGGTGACGGTCAGGAGTATGAGAAGTATGCCGGCAATCCCGTGCTGTCGTCCAAAAATCTGCCGGCCGGATTAAGTCCGTATGACTTCCGGGATCCGAAGATCTTCCGCCGGGCGGATGGGACCTTCGGCTGTGTGGTCTGTGCCTGCACACAAGAGCGGGATGCCCGCATCCTGCTGTTTGTCAGTGAAAACGGTACGGACTGGCATTTCAAAAGCATCCTGGCCGAAAACAATCACCGCTTCGGGTCGATCTGGGAGTGTCCTGATTTCTTCCAGCTTGATGGCCGGGCAGTACTGCTGTGCAGTCCGATGGATATGGCAAAAACGGAAACGTACAGCGGCGGCAAGGGCACGCTGTGCCTGATCGGTTCATACGATGACGAAACCGGCAGACTGATCAGCGAGACCGACCAGCCGATTGATTACGGCATTGATTTCTACGCGACCCAGACGATGATTGCGCCGGACGGAAGAAGGATCATGACCGCCTGGATGCAGAACTGGGATGCATTGCAGAATGATGTGGCAGGGCTGCACTGGTATGGCCAGATGATCCTGCCGCGGGAGCTGTCGGTGCACAGCGGCAGACTGTACCAGCAGCCGGTCAGGGAACTGCAGGCATACCGTAAAGATGCTTTTGCTTATCAGAACATACCGGTATCGGAGAAGACCGAACTGCCGGGCATCCGGGGACGGGCCATGGACATCA
>JAFWEA010000268.1 GCA_017543005.1 Solobacterium sp.
AAGGCATAGCCGACACCGTCCATAACGCCCTGTTCGATCATCAGCTTTGCTCCTTCTGCGGCTTCTTCCGCCGGCTGGAAACAGAACCGGACAGTACCGGCAAATTCATTCTGCATGTCACGCAGCACCTTCACAGCACCCAGCAGCATCGCATTATGCGTGTCATGGCCGCATGCATGCATATAGCCGTCATTGACACTCTTGAATTCAAAGTCAGTCTTTTCCTGAATGGAAAGGGCATCGATATCGGCCCGGATCATCACGATCTTGTCACTGTCCGCCAGGGTGCCCTTGAGTTCGGCAATAACCCCGGTCGGGTTGGTGCGCCGGTAACTGACATTCAGCTTGTCGAGTTCCTCGCAGATACGGTCGGTGGTACGGAATTCCTGCATGGATGGTTCGGGATGCATGTGGATATCCCGGCGGTAGGCGATGGTTTCTTCGGCATACTTATGAGCCAGTTCATTCGTTTTCATTACAGCGTACCTCCTGTGTGCTGATTCATGATTTTAATATATTATAGAAGCAGAAAACGGAAAATATGATTTCACCGGACCCTGTATGAACCGGCATGAAATCGTATGTATACGGAGGGAAACCCATGACAATCGAAGAAGCGAAGCAGATCTTTGAACGCAATGCCTGGCTGGACAGGCCGGATGCGCAGGAAAAAGAGGAACTGATCACCGCCCTGGAAACCTTGATCAGGGAGACCGGGGAGTACGAGTGGATGATGGAACTGGCCGGCATTTATGTGTCTGACAAACAGTATGACAAAGCTGTGAAATATTATGAGCTGGCATTTGAACACGGCTGTGACATGGCGGCCGAGAACCTGGGTACGCTGTACTACTACGGACGCACCGGCAAGCCAGACTATGCGAAGGCCATGGAATACTGCGCAAAGGCAGCTGAAGCCGGCAGTATCAACGCCTTGGTACGGATGTCTGATATGTACAAGAACGGCTACGGGGTCAAACGGAACCCCGAAGAAGCCGTGAAGATGCTGGAAAAAGCATATGAACGGGTGAAGGACACGGAGCTGATCGATGACCCGCTGCCGGAAGTGTTTACCCGGCTGGCCCGCTTCCGCCGCGCCGAAGACAAGATCGATGAAGCGATTGAACTGTATGAACAGGCAAAGGGCTTCCTGGCCGGGCGGCTGCTGGACAATCCGGTGTTCGCAGACCTCAATACGATGGAGTGGCTGGTCACGGAACTGTATGACCTGAAGGAGCCGGACGTGGAAAACCTTGACCTCTTCGATCTTTACTGGCTGCTGAAGAAACCTTCCGTATATGCCCTGGACATCGATGAGATGCAGTACGTGGCCAAAGCTGTCGGCATGGAAAACGAGACGGCGGTGCTGTTCGAGGGGAAGCGATACGATTCACCGGGGGACTTCCTGCAGCATGCCATGATTAACGGCGAACGGCTGGTCCAGCTGTGGGAAGAGATCAATGTCTTTCCCGTCAGCCAGGCAGAGCATACGGTTTCATAAGTAAAAAGAGGCACTTGCGGCAGGCAGGGAGGAGAAACAGGGATGAAGAAAACACCTTGGAAAACAATACTGGGATTCACGGCCGCGTATATGGCCCTGTTGGTCGGGCTGGTCCGGGTGGAATCAGCCGCGCCGGAAGGCGTCATCCACACACTGGCGGACGGTTTCTGGTTCACATTGACCACGCTGACGACGGTCGGCTATGGCGACCTCTATCCGGTTACCGGCATCGGCCGGCTGATCGGGATGGTCTTCCAGCTGCTGAGCCTTGGCCTGTTGGCAGTTCTGGTCGGGGCGGCGGCCCTGATGTTCAAGGGCACCATCCTGCCCTGGGTCCAGCTGAAGCTGCACCGGAAGGATGACTGGTATATTTTCACATCGCATGCGCCGGAAAGTGATGCCCTGGCCGCAAAGCTTGACGCAAAGGAAAACGGGCTGGTCCTGTTTGCTGAGGAAAATTCCGGTCTGACGCTGGAACAGATCCTGGCCATGCGCCATGACCATCAGCGTACAGTCATCTTCTGCATCGGGGAAAACGAGGCGGAGAACCTGCGCCTGAGTGCCAGGCTGCGGGATACCGGGGCCAAGGTGTGCTGCCAGAGCAGCTATGAACCGGAACAGCTCAGCGCCAATGAAATCATCTTTGATCCGGCCAGTCTCTGTGCCCGGCTGTACTGGCAGAAGTCCCCGGTAACAAAGAAAGATGAAACAATGATCCTGGTCGGAAGCGGCATGTACGCGGAAGCACTTCTTGAATATGCTTTGATCCAGAATGTGATCGATCCGGAGCAGAGCATCCGCTATATCGTCTACGGGGAATTCGGCAACTTCCGCCGGAACCACCCGATGCTCAAGGAAATATGCATGTCCGACAAGCTGGAATTCCATGAAGAACCCTGGAATCAGTATCTTTCCGACTATGAGGAAGCCGACCGCATCATCTTCTGTGACGCGGTGAAGCGGATCAATATGGACCGGGTCATGCAGCTGCTGCGCTACCGGCCGGTACACGGCCGGGTCTATGCCATGATGGCGGCGGATCTGGAAGGGGCTGTCAACTTCGGGACAGAAGAGGAAATCTGGAGTCCGGAATATGTCATGCGCACCGAGCTGAACCGGACAGCCATGTACCTGCATGAGATCTACTGCAAACAGTACGGCAGCACGGCCGACTGGAACCACCTGGGCAGCTTTACCCGCCGGTCCAACCTGGCCTCGGCGGATCACCTGCCGCTCAAGCTCAGTATCCTGCTGAATGACGAGGCCGCTGATGAACCGATCGAAAACCGGTACCGGCTGGCCTATGAGAAATTCACGGCGGCCGGTCCGGAAGAAAGAGACCGGTACCGGGAAATTGAGCATATGCGCTGGATGCGTTTTCACCTGATGAACGGCTGGCAGTATGCCCCGGTCAGGGACAACGCCAGACGCCGGCATCCTTCACTGCGGCCATTCTCTGAACTGACCCCGGAAGATCAGGCCAAGGACGATTACGGCTGGGAACTGATCGGAACCCTTGCCAACCGTGACAGATAGACAGAAAGGCCAGGTTATGCCAGAACATACAAACCAGACAGAACAAGCTGCCAGAAGATATAAGGCATTCATCAGCTACCGGCACAAGCCACTGGATAAAGAAGCCGCGGAGATGATCCAGAAGAGCATCGAGCACTATACCATCCCGCCGGAAATGCGGAATGAAAACGGGGACAAGAAGTTCGGCCCTGTCTTCCGGGACGAAGACGAACTGCCGATCTCTTCCAATCTTTCCGACAGTATTACATACGCGCTGGATCATTCGGAGTACCTGATTGTCATCTGTACACCGGACCTGCCGAAATCCCGCTGGTGTGAGCAGGAAATCCGGCATTTTATCGCGACCCATGACCGCGAACATGTCATCGCGGTGCTGGCTGACGGGACCCCGGAGACTTCATTTTCGCCGTATCTGCTGCACCGCTATGACGCGGAAGGTAATATCATTGCGGACATTGAACCGCTGGCAGCCAATATCGGCAGTGCGAACCACACGATTGACCGCAAAGCCTACCGGAAGGAGATCATCCGCATCTTTGCGGCACTTTTGGGCTGCCCGTTTGACGCGCTTTATCAGCGGGAACGTCGGGCCCGGACATCACGGCTGCTGGCCGGGGCCGGGGTGGTGCTGGCGGCCATGACGGTATTCCTCGGCGTGACGCTGAAACAGAACAAAACCATCAATGAGCAGAACCGGGATCTCGAGACAAGAATGTCATCCATGAAGGTGGATGCCGGCTATGAAGCGCTGAACGCATTTGACCGGAAGCTGGCTTTGACCAATGCCGTGGAAGCGCTGGCGAGCGGTGATCCGTCCATTTATGACCACCGGGCCGAGAACCTGCTGATCCGGACCCTTGGCGCTTATGAAAACGGCGAATATAGCAGTGAACTGTTATACCGGCAGGCCACTGCCATCGCTGATCTGCAGGTGTCAGCGGACGGAAAGTATGCGTATCTCTGTGATACGGCCGGCATGGTTTCCATGCTTGACGCGGAAAAGGGGAAACTGCTCTGGCAGGCGCCTTCGTGGCAGTCCGGCCAGGAAAGCGGCAGTGCGCTATCCCGTCTGTATCCGGCAGATGCGGCCGGTACCATCATCTGCAAGAATCCCGGCAATACCATCGGTTTATCCGCCGCGGACGGCACGATCCGCTGGAATTACAAATATGAAGAGGAAAACGGTTTTATCGCCGTTTCCCCGGACGGAAAGACTGCGGCTGTGCTGGATAGGACGTATTACATCCCGGACACATACGATGTGAATCCGGTTACGGATCTGAAGTTCCTGGATACACAGACCGGGGAAGAGAAGGGCCTGATACAGCTTTCCCAGGATGACAGGATCATCAGCCTGTCTGACGAGACACCGTATTCCTACGGGGCGGCGTTCTCCGCTTCCGGCAGATATTTCGGCTGTGCGCTGTATCAGCGGGGCATTGAGGACTACAGTGACGGCAGCTATAAATTCGTACTGGCCGATACAGAAGAAAACAAGACCCTCATGGACGGGCAGATCAGCTATGTGGCGACGCCTTCCAACCTGTTCCTCGGCATTGATATCAACGAAGAGACAAGGGATATGTTCACGGTGCAGTATCATCCCCGTTATGGCAGCGTGCTGATCACGATTCTGCACCCCGATAACATGACCTATGATACCGACAGTATCACGCACACGCTGCAGATGGCCCCGGGCGGGGACCTGTTCCGGCTGGACTATAACGACATCAGGTTCTGCCCTTTGATCGCTGCCGGAAACAAGGCCGTGTTCTCCCTGGAAGACACGCTATATCTTCTGAACCGGACAACCGGAACGCTGCTGAAGAGCTATACACTGGCCGGAGATATCCTGCAGCTGGCCTGGCTGGATGAAGAAGACCAGCTGCTGACAGTCACCTCCGGCGGCGGGTTTACGGCTGTCTTTGACCTGACAGATGAAGAAGGGGAAACCTTTGAAGCGATGATCGGCTCCACCTTTGACCAGACGGATATGGCCCTGGCGGGCATGATCCGCGGCGGGCTGATCACAGATGACAATGACGGTGCGCTTCTCTCGGTTCCCGGTGGCCAGAAGACAGACATTGTCCGGACCGGCGTGATTACTGACCCGCACCGGAAGGACATCACACTGAAAGAGGATCTTTCTTCCTACCGGACCGCTGTTATTCCATCGACTGTTCCGGAGCGTTACTTTGTCCTGACCTACCCGAATGACGGACTGGTGGTATCCATGCGGGACAC
>JAFWEA010000269.1 GCA_017543005.1 Solobacterium sp.
ACGAATATAACCGCACCGACGATACACCCGCAGGCCTGCAGCAGCGGGAAGAGATGCTGAAGGACATCATGGGGACTTATGGCGACGGCCTGTATATCATCCCACCCGTCCATGCCAACTGGGGCCTGAAGAATGTCCATGTCGGAAAGAATGTCGTGTTCAATTTCGGCTGCCGGTTCGTGGATGACGCGGATATCACCATCGGTGACAACACCATGCTCGGACCCGGCGTATGCATCAGCACGGCAGAACATCCCCTGTCTCCAGAACTGCGCCGAAACGGCCTGCAGTACAACAAGCCGGTGCACATCGAAGACAATGTCTGGATCGGCTCCGGGGCAGTGATCCTGGCCGGGGTCACCATTGGGCGGAATGCCGTCATCGGAGCCGGCAGTGTGGTCACAAAGGACATCCCCGCAGATTCCCTGGCCCTCGGTATCCCGGCAAAGGTCATCCGTTCAATCACCGAAGAAGATGACCTGTATTATGACGGCGGCCGCGAAATCCCCGCTGAACTGCGCAGGAAATATATCCGATAACACAAACCGCCGGCAGGTACCGGCGGTTTTTTCTACGCAGACGGGTTGATGATGACATTGCGCAGATCCCGGCGGATCCGCTGCAGCTTGCCGCCGTAGGAGCGGGGCGACATCTTCAGCCGGCTGCCGGCCTCCTCATAGGTGCAGCCGCTGAGCCAGGTGTCCATGATCTTCCGGTCCTCCGGCTTCATGTGCCCGACATAGTCCTGCAGGCGGTCCCGGGCCAGTGTATAGTTCAGGTAATATACCGGATCATTCATGGGGTTGTTCTGGGCCACCGCCCCGTATACTTCCCCGGATTCCCCGATCTGATCCTCCAGATGGACCATGTTGTACAGCGGCACCCGGCAGGGCGCACTGTAGCGCCGCATCAGCGAGTAGACCTTGCGCTGCAGCACAACGGAGAGGAAGGTCCGGAAGCCGCAGTCCTGATCATCCCGGTAGTTTTCAATGGCTTCCAGGATGGCCAGCCGGGCCTCGAGAAGAATATCCTCCCGGTACGGTTCCAGCGGCCGGAAGGCCATGACAGCACTGTTGATCATGCCCCTCAGGACAATGTCGCATTCCGAAAAAAGAGTCTTCCGGGACCATTCGTCTCCCATCCGACTCATGTAAATCAATTCATACGGATTTTCCATAACCGCTCTCCCTTCAAACGGGAGAACGTGCACTCATGATCGAATACATCAGAATGCCGGCACTGACCGACGCATTCAGGGATTCGATCGTTCCTTTCATCGGCAGGCTGACGACATAGTCGCATTCCTCCCGCAGCAGTCTGGAGATTCCCTTGCCTTCGTTGCCGATCACCAGGACCGTATGGAAGTCATACTTCAATGTCCGGTAATCCTGACCGTCCATATCCGCCCCGACAATCCAGTATCCCTGTTTCTTGAGATCCTGCACGGTCCGGGTCAGGTTTGTTACCGCGGCGCATTTCACGGTATCGATGGCCCCGGCCGAAACCTTGGCAACCGTCGGGGTCAGGCCGACCGCATTGGTCTTCTTGAAGATAACCCCGTCAGCCCCGACCGCATCCGCCGTTCTGAGAACGGCCCCGAGGTTATGCGGGTCTTCCAGCTCATCCAGCAGGATGATGAAGCCGTATTCCCCCTTGCGGTTATTGACGAGGTCAGCGACAGGAACCGTCTTGTACGGATCGATTTCCACGACAACCCCCTGATGACGGTCTGTCCCGGCCAGCTTGTTCAGGGTCTTCCGGTCGGTGTGTTCCACCCGGATATTGTGCTTCCGGCACATGGCTTCCAGTTCCCGCTCGGTTCCCGCCAGGTAGACCTTGTGGACCTTCCGCGGATCACTCAGCAGCTGCTTTGCGACATTTCTCCCGTACATCAATTGTGTCATGAACTGACCTCCTTCAGTGTCCTGACTTTGTCCCATATCGTCAGTAATCGTTCCCGTCTCTGTTCCAGCTCAAGGGCCCCGATCATGGCCTCAAAACCGGTGGACTGCCGGTAGATCTGCACCGGGGTGTTCTTCGGCACCGTGCCGGCCGTACTGTTGCGGCCCCGCCGGTACCAGCCCTCTTCTTCGTCTGTCCAGAAACCTTCTTCGTGAAGCTGACGGTAGAATTCCGCCTGGGCCACGGCGCTGACATAACTGACGGCCAGGGCCTGGAGCCTGTCGCCCCTGCCCTGACCGCTTTCAATCAGATATCTGCGCACCAGCAGTGACCAGACCGCATCTCCGAGAAATGCCAGAGTGCGGCCGGAACACGCATCGGCATTCATCATGCCAGGCCCTTTTCCGCCAGCAGCTTGCGGTATTCGTCCGCTGCCGCAAAGTCCTTTTCGGCCTTGGCAGCGTTCCACTTGGCATAGAGTTCACGGTCTTCATCCGTGACCGTGATCTTCTCCACGGCAATACCCAGCAGATTCAACATTTTCTCCACCGCGTTGCGGGTCTTTCCCACTGCCGCAAAATCAATCTCACGCTGCCGCAGGGCCCCGTTGAGCTTCTTGACGGTGTCAAAGATCACCGCGTAGGCATTCGGTGTATTCATGTCATCATCCATCTGATCCAGGAAATGCCGCCAGGCTTCCTCGTCATAATCCGG
>JAFWEA010000026.1 GCA_017543005.1 Solobacterium sp.
GCCTTCTGCCGCACCTGCAGCAGCTCGCAGAACGATTCAATCCGGCCGCTCAGGGAAGAACCCGACCGCAGGCAGAAGCGGTTCAGAACCGTTTCCGGCTTTTCTGCCAGGATGACTGTTTCGCCACCCCGCAGAAGACACCAAGTATGCCGGTTTTCTTCCCTCAGCAGCAGGACATTCTGCAGACTGAGCAGATCATTCTTCATAGTACAGCGCACTGCCGGAGTCTTCATCCGGTTCATCATCCGCATTGTCGTAATAGCGGTAATAACTCGCTTCCAGGTTCTGCATGGTCTGCTGGTGATTCTTGTCATGGATCCGGAAAATAATGTACAGTCCGGCCAGCACAAAGAAGACAACGACCCCCAGCGAGAAATAATCACTCATGGATTCCAGCATGGCAATCCTCCTCAAATATCAGTTTAATCTTGAACGCTTCTCATGTCACGTCATGGCGGGAAAGATAATCTGCGCCCTTGATGACTTCTTCCGCCGACAGTCCGGCAAAACCGGTCTGCTGCTGCACGACATAGACGCAGATGGCCACACAGTTGGCCAGGTTCAGACTGCGGGCCTGCGGCACCATCGGGATGCGCATGCAGCGGTCTTCGTGTTCCCGCAAAATCTCTTTTGGAATGCCGGTGCTTTCCTTGCCGAAGATGAGATAGATATCCCCTTCTGCTTCCGTATAGTCAAACGCAGAAGGATCCTTATGGCCATAGCGGGTGACATAGTAGAAACTCCCGTGATTCTCCCGGCAGAAGCTTTCCCAGTCTGGCCAGATATGCCATTCCAGTTCATCGCGGTAATCCATCCCGGCCCGCCGCAGATGTTTTTCATCCATGTAGAAGCCCAGCGGTTCGATCAGATGGAGATGACAGTTCATGGCCATGCAGGTGCGCATGATATTGCCGGTATTCTGCGGGATTTCCGGCTCAAAGAGCACGACGTTAAGCATAGTGTCTGCGTCCCGGCAGTTTGTAGATCAGCAGCGTCAGCAGTGCCAGGAACCCGGTGAACAGGACGATGATCCGCAGCACCAGGTCAAAGAAGAAGACCGACGGGAACATGTTGATCATGATGGAGACATTCGGGTCCAGCAGATACAGGTCATTGTCAAAGAAGACCTCATGGAAGAACAGCCAGAAGCCGTCAAAATCCGCCAGGCACCAGATCACAATCATCACGATCAGCACCCCGAGCAGCGAGACCCCGTTGCGCAGTCCCTTTTTCAGCATTGTGCGGTGATCATGATGAATCATGAGCCAGGCCGCCGCCAGCAGGACCGTACCCAGAATCAGGGCAATATTGCGGGCCTTGAGGGCATTCTGATACAGATTGCGCACATCAACCATGTGCAGGGTTTCCCGCTTGTCATAGACTTCCCGGACATAGCCGTTGACCGTGGCCGTGACCCGGATGTCATCCCGTTCCATCTGCAGATAATCCAGCAGGACATCCGTCGCGTTATAAAGATCGTTTTCCGACATGCCGATCCGCTCGGCCGTGCTGTCCTTGGCATATTCCTTCCGGTAGAATAACCGGTCGAAACTGCAGAAATCAATGATGGACAGCAGCACGCTGAGACTGATCAGGAACATGCCGATCGCACTACATATCCCGGCCCGTTTCATGTAACCATGCCTCCAGTTTTCTCAATGCCTTGCCCCGGTGTGATATGGCATTCTTTTCTTCCGGCAGAAACTCCGCCATGGTTTTCTTCAGGGGCTCATAATAGACGATCGGATCATAGCCGAAACCATTGTGACCGGCCGGTTCCTGCGCAATCACGCATTCCACCGTGTCCGCAAAGACCGCCGGTTCCTCACCGGGTCTGGTCCAGGCAATGGCACATACGTAGCGGCAGGTCCGTTCAGTGACTCCCTGCATGCGTTCCAGGATGATCCTGTTTTTCGTTTCATACGGCGTATCATGGCCAAGATAGCGGGCACTGTAGACCCCCGGTGCCTTGCCGAAGGCATCGATTTCCAGCCCCGAGTCATCCGCAATGGCCGGGATGCCGAATACTTTGGTCACACTCATGGCCTTGAGCACGGCATTCTCCTCGAAGGTCTTGCCGGTCTCATCGATTTCAATCGGATGGGGCAGATCCTTCAGACTTTTGACGGTATAGCCTTCCGGCTCCAGCATCTGCCGGAATTCATCAATCTTTCCCTGGTTGGTGCTCGCCACCACGACGACTTTTTCTTCTGTCATACTATTTTCCTCTTTCAGATCGAACTGATATATTCACTGAATGACTGATTCAGATATTCCTGTACTGCCGCTTTGTAAGCCGGATCCTTTTCCATCAGTCTGATTTCCGGACATAACGGATCGATCCACCGCTTTTTCGCGTTGACCTGCAGCCAGTCACCGGTCTCATCCGGAACAGCAGCACTGCGCAGCTTGCCGAGATGCCGGAAAGCGGCCCACTCTTCGTTCAGCGATGATGCCTTCAGTCCGGCAATGACATCCTCTTCCCGGCGCATCAGATCATCATTTGTCAGGATGCCCTCAGCCAGGGCTCTGCGCAGGATGCGGGCCAGACGTTCCATGCTGTAGCGGTCTTCCTGACTGGTATAGATCTTTGAGCAGGTCAGGGCATAATCCCCGAAACACCGGGCCTTATCGGCATCGACGAATACCAGTTCCGTTTCTCCCTGCTCATTGACTCCCACCTGCAATGCTCCGTAGAGCTCTTTCAGTGTCTCCAGCGGTACATGCAGGATATTGCGCAATGTGCCGAAGGTATACTCCAGCCGGTCGGCAGCCAGCTGCGGGGACGGATTGTCCGCTATGGGATATAGCTGATAGTCATCCACCTGTTCAACCGCAATCCCATCTGAAGCCAGAAGCGCCAGAATCTCCTGATCATTGTGAAGCAATGCTTTGGTATCTTTTTCGGTATACTCCTGCTGCAGATAGTCCGCATAGACAAAGTCAACGGAATGCGAGAATACCGGTGTGGCAATGTCATGGAACAATGCGGCCAATGCTGCTTCCCGGCTTTCGGTAAAATGCCAAGTAATCAGGGCCGTCCCGATGCTGTGGGCCAGTCTGGAACACGGCGCTGCAGTCCTATATAGTGGGAAATTTGTATAGATCATCCCGCAGTACATATCGATGTCACTGAGCCGGCGCATGGCCGCTGTCTGGATATAAGGCCGTAAAAAAGCAGGCACCTCATCGTGATAGACCGTGAACAGTTCGGGATTGAGATGATTTTTTCTCATAGATGTAATTATAGAACAAAACAGATGAGGCGTCTGCCTCATCTGTCTGCGTATTGTTCCAGGATGCGGAGGATTTCTGTTTCCGCAAACGGCCGGCCCTGCAGCTGTTCTGCAATGACATTTGTATCGTGGATCTGCAGACTGTCGGTATAGACCTGTGCCTGTTGGATCACACCTTCCCGCACATCCAGACGCACCTGCCAGATCCCGTCTTTCAGCCGGTATTCCAGGGTGGTCTCAAAGGCCGGTGATTCGTTCATCAGCCAGACCGGGTCCGCCAGTTCATCCCGAAGTTTCCTGATCACATCCGGGGCCGGCAGACTGCCTGCCTCATAGGGACCGTACTGTCTGGAAACATGCTCAATGATTTTCTCTGCCGTGATCTCCGGTACGATATCCTGCAGGTTGATGACCCGGCTGCGCACCGAATCGATCCCGTGGGATTTCATCTTCAGCTTTGAGGGCTTCAGGGCCCCGGACAGATTCTGCCGGTCAACGGAAATCATCAGTGTCCCGTGATAGAGATACCGTCCTTCCTCTGACATGGAGGCGGTGCCGGAGAATTTGCGGCCGTCAATCAGCAGATCGTTTCTGTGACCGGTAACCGAATCAATGCCCAGTTCCTTCAGGGCTGAAGTCAGCCAGCCAAGCAGCGGATCGATTCCCTTTTCGTGCGTAAACCAGGAATAGTTCAGATTGCCCGGATCCTGATAAACCGCCCCGCCGCCGGTATAGCGGCGCACCAGCCTGATCCCATGGGCCTGCATGTACACAGGATCACTTTCCAGCCAGCTGTTCTGGTTGCGGCCGATCACCACACAGGGATCGTTGCGCCAGAAGAACAGCGTTTCATCCGTAAAGTGATCAAACAGATACTTTTCCGCTGCCACGTTGAAATACGGATCATTGGAACCGGAAATCAGCAGTTTCTTCATTACAGGTGCAGACGGCCGATGCCCAGATCCATCGCTGCTTCATGCACGACTTCACCGGTTGTCGGATGTGCGAAGATCATCTTCTGCAGATCGGTATCCTTGAGATGATTCACGACCGCCGCATTGACGGTTTCAATCAGCGAAGAAGCATCCGCGCCGACAATGGCACCACCGACGATGACATCGTTTTCATCCTTCATGAGCTTGATGAAGCCCTTTGTTTCGTTCATGGTCAGGGCCTTGCCGTTGCCGACATATTCAAACCGGCCGGTCTTGAAGGTCTTGCCCTGCTTTCTGAGTTCATCCTCGCCCAGGCCGACCGTTGCAACTTCCGGCGATGTGAAGATGACACTTGGCACATCTTCGCGGACAAACGGGTGATCCTCACCGAGGATGGCATCGACAGCGATCATACCCTGGTGGCTGGCAGCGTGGGCCAGCTGGATGATGTTGTTGACATCACCGATGGCATAGATATGCGGCTTGCTGGTCCGCATGCACATTTCGACCTTGATGCCCCGGCCGCGGTCGTTGAGTTCAACAGCAGCCTTGTCGATTTCGAGGCCTTCCATGTTCGGTTCCCGGCCGATCGCGACCAGAACGGCATCGGATTCGATTTCCTTTGTTTCGCCGCCTTTTTCAAAGACGGTAATGGCCTTGCCACTGTCGCTGTTTTTCAGCTCGGTAACCCGGGCCGACAGTTCAAAGCGGATGCCCTTTTCTTCACCCATGCGGCGGACATAATCGGAAATATCGCTGTCCACCATGGCAATCAGACGGTCCATGAATTCGACAACTGTCACTTCAGCGCCCA
>JAFWEA010000270.1 GCA_017543005.1 Solobacterium sp.
GAGATCGGCTTTGTCAGAAGCCCGAACGCCAGATAGGAATTCTTAAAGAGCAGACAAAATATGTTGCGTCCGCTCTTTTTTATATTCTAAAGTGAAAGTAACAGGGAATCGGAACCGGTACGGGACCGGGGTAAGAAATCATGATAAAAAACGGAAGTGTAACACTGGACAATACTGAGATGGATTACGCAGCTTTCGGACAGGGAGACCAATACCTGGTTGTACTGCCCGGTCTTTCCGACGGACTTGCGACGGTCAAGGGCAAGGCAATGCTCCTGGCGGCACCGTTCCGGGCGTTTTTCAAAGACTATACCGTCTATATGTTCAGCCGGAAAAACAGGATGCCGGAAGGCTACTCGATCCGGGATATGGCGGAAGACCAGGTCAGGGCAATGCAGAAACTCGGGATCAGTAAAGCATGTGTGCTGGGCGTGTCGCAGGGCGGCATGATCGCGCAGTATATGGCCATAGATCATCCCGAAACGGTCAGCAGGCTGATCCTTGCTGTAACCGCTCCATATGCCAATGAAACAGCAGCCAGGACAGTAAAGTCATGGATCAGCATGGCTGAGCATGGGGATCACAGAGCCCTGATGACCGATACAGCCGAAAAGATGTATTCAAAGAAATATCTGGCCGCTAACCGGAAGTATTATCCGCTGCTGGCTAAAGTGACTAAGCCGAAAAGTTACGAGCGGTTTTACCGCAATGCCGAAGCCATTCTGCAGTTTGATGCCAGGGCGGAACTCTCATCCGTCCGCTGTCCGGTGCTGATCCTGGCCGGCAGCGAAGATCAGACCGTCGGCAAGGATGCCGCAATGGAACTGAAGCAGTATCTGCCGCAGGCAGAGATGTACGTCTATGAAGGTCTTGGCCATGGGGCATATGAAGAGGGAAAAGACTTCTATGACCGGGTGCTGGCCTTCTGCCGCCGACCAGATAAAATCAAATCATCAGGCAGAAGCGGAGGAGTGGATATGCTTGAGAAAACATATACAACAGCCTGCGGGACCATTCACTACTGGGTCAATGCCATGCCGTCCGGGTCCGGACCGGAGCTTGTCTTCCTGCCGGGACTGACGGCTGATCATCGGCTTTTTGACCGGCAGATCGATCATTTCGCATCTTCATACCGCGTGCTGGTATGGGATGCACCGGAACATGCTGCTTCCTGGCCGTTTGAATCTTCATTTGATCTGGAAGACAAGGCTGTCTGGCTGGACGAGATCCTGCAGCAGGAACAGATGAACCATCCTGTGATCATCGGCCAGTCCATGGGCGGCTATGTCGGGCAGATGTATGCCCACCTCTATCCGGAGAAACTCAAAGGCTTTGTGTCGATTGATTCGGCCCCGCTGCAGCGGGAATATGTAACCAGTGCGGAAATATACCTGCTGAAAAAGATGGAACCGGTATACCGCTATTACCCGTGGAAGGCACTGCTGAAAACGGGCACAGAAGGGGTGGCGGTGACACCTTACGGACGGCAGCTGATGTATGAAATGATGATGACATACAGCGGCGATCAGGAGCGGTATGCCAGGATTTCCGGTCATGGCTTTAAAATGCTGGCTGAGGCCATGGAAAAAGATCTTCCCTATGAGATCTGCTGCCCGGCCATCCTGATCTGCGGGGACCATGATCAGGCCGGCTCCTGCAAGCGTTACAGCAAAGCCTGGCATAAAAAGACCGGAATCCCGCTGTACTGGATCAAGGATGCTGGTCATAACGCCAATACCGATCAGCCGGGAACCGTCAACTATCTGATTGAAAAACTGATTACTGCCGTAAAAGAACAGATGAAAAATGAACAGATACATGAATGAAACAGGTCATTCCTGCGATCAGACCATGTATCACATATACCCGTCAACAGACGGGTTTTTATATGGTTCACCAAATAGCGAGAGAGCCTGCCGATCTGGTTATCCCGGAAAAACAGACGTACCCGGTGAATATATCTGATATTCGTATTTTGACGGATTCTGCGCACTCTGATAATATAACAGTATATAAGTAAGGAACTGATATTATGGCTGAAAAGAAAAGTGATCTGCTGCCGTTTTTAGGGCTGATGGCAGCGGCAGTGGTTCTGAGTATTACAACAAAACCGGCTGTACCGGTCTCTTTGGGCAGACCGAACCCGATGGATTTCGGCAGTGTTTCCGATCATGTTGTCGCCCTGGCTGCTGAAGAAGGCACCGGTGTGAAACTGATCCGGTCCGATGAGTGGGCTGAGCAGTATCCGAATGAATACCGGACCTACATGATGAACAACGAGAATGACGAAGTAACAGATTATATCGAAGAGAATCCGTATATCAAGACACTCTATGAAGGTTATGGATTTGCCATTTCCTACGGCAGTGCCCGCGGACATACCTATGTTGTGGAAGATGTGACCAGCACCGGCCGGCCGCATAAGCTTGCCAACTGCTTTACCTGCAAGACATCTGATTTCACTGCGAAAGTGCTGAATGATGGTCCGTCTGCGTATGCCATGGACTTTGCGGACATGGAAGTACAGGTGACCGATGCCTTTGGCTGCTTCCACTGCCACAGCAATGAACCGGGTGTGCTCTATGTGACCCATCCGTATGTGACGGCCGCCCTCGGGGAAGATTTCGAAGCGGTACCGGCAGCGAATCTAAGCTGTGCCCAGTGCCATACCGAATACTACTTTGATCCGGCTACCAAGGCGACCATGGTTTCCTACCAGGGCCTTGACCATATGTCACCGGATGATTCCCTGGCCTATGAAAACAGCCTGCTGGATGCAGAAGGCAATCTGTTCTGTGACTGGGTGGATGCCGATACCGGTGTCCGTAAGCTGAAGGTACAGCATCCGGAATTCGAAACATATATGGGCAACGGCAGTGTTCATAAGGGACAGTTCACCTGTGCCGACTGCCACATGGCCAAGACGACCGCTGAAGACGGTACAGTCTTCACAAACCATTACTGGGTCAGCCCGCTGCAGAACGAAGAGCTGATGGCCAGCACCTGCAGCCAGTGCCATAACGATCTGGCCGGTGATGTCCAGCGGATTCAGACTGCGACCAGAGACCGTGAAAACGAACTGGGCTATGCCCTCGAACAGCTCGACCATGATCTGGCCGCCGCTGTAGAAGCCGGTTCGCTCTCCGATGAAAACCTGGAGGCAGCCCGCATGGCAAGCCGGAACGCACAGTTCTACTGGGACTATGTATTTGTCGAAAACAGCGAAGGAGCGCATAACTCACGGCTGACAAATTACTGTCTGGATAAAGCCCAGGAATACCTGGATGAGGCGAATACAGCCATACAGCAGTAAAGAAAGTGAATGACCGCCGCAAGGCGGTCATTATGGTCTTATATGAAAAAAGTAACTTCATTTCTGAAATCAATGACATTTGGGGTGATACTGCTCGGGCTGGTAATCCTGATCTCTGTGATCGGCACCGTGATTCCCCAGCAGCGGGAAGCAATGTTCTATGTCCGGCAGTATCCCTCATACTACCAGCTGATTCTGCAGACAGGCCTCGACCGGGTATTTACCAGCTGGTATTTTATTGCGGTTATCGTTCTGCTGTGCATCAATCTGATTCTCTGTTCTCTGCTGCGGTGGCGCAGCCTACAGGCTGCTGATCCGGCTGCAGCTGTGCAGAACCGGCGGTCGGATGTCAGACTTGGGGCTGATCAGCGTCAGAAAGTCACGTCGTATCTGGAGAATACACTGCACTGTCAGAAGAGAGAACAGGGAAACCGGACTATCTATACGAAGTATCTGTTCGGCCGGTACGGTACTTTCATCACGCATCTTGGCATCCTGCTGACGGTGATCTTCTTCGCGGCCGGCATGGCTCTGCCGAAGCTGCATGATACTTCCTGTTATCCGGGTGAAAGCATTGTCCTTGATGACGGTACGGATATCCATGTGGAATCGTTTGCGATCGAAGATGAATCCGGGAAGCTGGATTACCGCAGTGTGATCAATGTGACTCTGCCGGATGGCCGCAGCAGTGGCCTCACGGAACTGTCGGTCAATCATCCGGTCAGCCTGGGCAATCTGAAAGTATACCAGCAGACCTACGGCACGATCGGGCAGGTATCCGTAACCGATACCGCCGGCCATAAAGACGTCTTCTATGTCGAAAGCAATGACTTCCTGTCCGCTGACGGCAAGAACGGCATTCTGATCGATAACCTGTATCCCGGTCTTGAAGAGACGGAAGAAGGCACAAAACTCATCATGTCGACTTCCGGGCATTATGAGAATCCGGTCTATCTGTTCATGGTCATGCAGGAAGGAACGCAGGAGGCGATGCTGGCCTTTCCGGGGGATGAACTGGAAGTCGGCGGGTATACATACCGGTTTGAAGCACCGGTGGAATATCCGGGCCTGCGCATCAAAAAAGCCCCGGCCTACGCAAACATCAGCCTGCTGATCTCAGTCATGATTCTGACAGCAGGTCTGTTTATCACATTCCTGATGGCGCCGGTTACGGTGCTCGTCGATGAAGAAGGGTATCTGCTGGCCGGCGGCCGGCCGGAAGGTGTCCGGCTGAAACTGAAGGCACTGGCAGCAGAGAAAGGGGAAACACATGCTTGATATCTTGTTTTTTGCCGGTCTGGGACTATATTTTGCAGCGATGCTGCTGCAGTTTTTTGGCCAGGTATGGCAGAAGGAAACCATCAGTACTCTGTCATGGAGTATCTTCATGGCCGGGTTTGCGGCCCAGACAGCTTATATTGTGATGCGCGGCATTGAGGCCGGCCGGGTGCCGATGGCCAACCAGTTTGAGTTTGCTGTCATGTTCTCATGGGGCATTGCGGTGATCCTGGTGATCCTGCATTACCGTCTGCATCTCAACTGGATCACAACCATTGCCATTATCATGACCTGGGCAATTTATCTCTATGCGGCACTGCTGCCGCGGCAGATCAACGAACTGATGCCGGCCCTGCGCAGTGTCTGGTTTGTATCCCATATCGGTTCGGCGGCGTTCAGCTATGCGGCCTTCATGCTGGCCGGGGCTTCCGGGATCCGCTATCTGCTGATTCACGGAAAGAATCCGGCGGATGAGCGGCTGGAGGAAATCGATTATTTCATCTACCGGCTGATTGCGATCGGACTGCTGCTGTTGACGGTGACCATCGTCATCGGGGCGATCTGGGCAGAGGAGGCGTGGTCTTCGTTCTGGACCTGGGATCCGAAGGAAGTATGGGCCCTGATCACCTGGATTCTCTATGCCATCGGTCTGCATCTTCGCCTTGGCAGGAAGAAAAAAGGTGTGTTCATGGCCTGGTATGCCATCATTGCCGTACCGGTAGTCCTGTTTACGTTTATCGGCGTCAATACCCTGATGTCCGGCCTGCATTCCTATGGTACCATTGTCAGAATGCTGATGTAGCGGGCTTGACTGACATCCGGATTGTGCTAAGATAACTCCTGTTGCGCGGAGGTAATTCATTCAGAGAAATGATGAGCCGGATAAGGCACGGGCTGAAATGCCTGACCTGTCCGGCTTGTTTTATTTCCAAAGACAGGAGGGGATATGGCGATGAAAGAAGGAAATTTTACCGAAGGAAAGATCTTTCTGCCGCTGCTGAAGTTTACGCTGCCGGCCGCGGCGGCATTACTGCTGCAGTCGCTGTATGGGGCGGCGGACCTGCTGGTGGTCGGCCGTTATGCCAGCAGTGCAGATGTATCGGCGGTCTCCACCGGCGCCCAGTTGATGCAGACAACGGTTTCGTTGATCGCCGGGCTGGCGATGGGTACA
>JAFWEA010000027.1 GCA_017543005.1 Solobacterium sp.
AGGAGATGATCAATGCCTGCAAATCGGTCGGCATTCACCGGTATATCATGTCGCTGCCGCAGGGATATGATACCGAGCTCAATGATGATTCGAATATGTCGGTGGGGCAGAGACAGCTGATGACGATCGCCCGGGCGATGATCACGGATGCGCCGCTGCTGATCCTGGATGAAGCCACCTCATCGGTGGATACCAGAACCGAACAGATCGTCCA
Source organism: Solobacterium sp. (assembly GCA_017543005.1). GTDB lineage: Bacteria > Bacillota_I > Bacilli_A > Erysipelotrichales > Erysipelotrichaceae > Bulleidia. Next base: position 215 of record JAFWEA010000027.1, read on the forward strand.
GGATGCAATGAACAAACTCACTGAGGGACGTACATCATTTACGATCGCGCACCGTCTGTCCACAATCCGTGACGCGGATATCATCCTGGTCATGAAAGACGGGGATATCGTGGAAACCGGCAATCACGAGGAACTGCTGGCCCGGAACGGCTTCTATGCCGACCTCTGGAATTCACAGTTCACCGAGGGCGCCGCAATCTAGCAGACAGGACTGCAACGGACCGGCAACCGGTTCGCCGCAGTCTTTTTTTCACCCCTAGGGGCGGGGCGGTCGTTCATCGTAATGGCTATAATGAAGGTGAAGTATCCCTTCATTATCATTCGTACAGCTGACAGTAACAATTCCACCCTCAGGTACACATCCGTCACATGAGGAGGTAAGTCACATGAAACGTCCGTCCCGCAAAGAACGCTTTTTGTACTGGTTCGACAACCAGATGGCCAGGGGCAGCCTGAGCCTGATCCGGCTGCTGGTCATTGCCACGATTCTGATTATTCTGCTGCTGGCCTTCATCATCAGTGCCTTCGATGCTGAGGTCGGTCTCTTTGACGCCATATGGGAAACCATGGTGACAGTCATCAATGCCTGGATGCCTTCAGCCGGGGATGGCAGCCGTCTCTATATTGTCTTCATGGCGGTGGCAGCGGTCAGCGGCCTGCTGATTACCAGTGTGCTGATCGGTATTGTCTCCAGTGCCATCGAAGAAAAGATCACCAGCCTGCGCAAGGGAAACTCGGCTGTCCTGGAAGAAGATCACATTGTTGTGCTGGGTTTCTATCCTGGCGAGTACACACTGCTGCGCCAGCTGATCCTGGCAGCCGCCGGACAGTCCTGCACCATTGTGGTGGCGGATGATGTCGAGCGGGATGAGATGGAAGAAAGCATACGCGATAATATCGAGATTCCGGCCAATGTCCGGATCATCTGCCGGACCGTGGACATCTTTGATCCGGCCACCCTGGAAAAACTTTCGCTTGAGACCTGCCGGACCATCATCATTGCCCCGACCGATGACATACGGACCATGAAGGCACTGCTGGCCGTCTCCACAATCATCGACAGTTCCACCAATGACAAAGTCCGCATCGGGGCAATTGTTTCCCGGGATGAATACCGCTTCCCGCCGACCCTTGCCAGCAGGCACAATGTCACCACCCTGCAGACCAATGACACCATTGCCAAGATCATAGCCCATTCCTGCACCCAGCCGGGTCTTTCGGAAGTATTCCGGGAAGTGTTCAATTTTGAAGGCTCTGAGCTCTACACGATTTCCCTGCCCGGTACGGAAGGAATGAAGTTTGAACAGCTGCTTCTGCAGATGGACCGGGCCTTGCCGGCCGGCATCAGCAGTCATGGGAAGATCACCCTGAACCCGGATCCGGATACGGTTATCAATGAAGGTGATCAGCTGCTTGTCTTTGCCGAGGAAAGAAATGCGGCGGTGCTGCTGAAAGAACCGGTCGAAGTGGCTGCTCTGCCGGCCGACCGGATGATGGATGAAGCGGAAGAGGATGCCGGCATGGTCCTGATCATCGGCGCCAACGCTTCCCTTGATACGATTCTTCTGGAACTGCCGGAAAATGTCACGGATGTCATCATGGCCGAAACCGGGGCGTATTCCCGAGATGTCATCAAGGAGATTGCCAATGACCGTGATATTACCGTGACCTTCTCCGAGGCAGATCTGAATAAGGAAATGGCCCTGGCAGATCTGGCCAGACAGGCCGAT
>JAFWEA010000271.1 GCA_017543005.1 Solobacterium sp.
AAGCCCGAATACGGCAATCAGCGTGCCGATGCCGACCGGCGCCCCCAGCAGCCAGCCGATCGTGAAGACGGCCACCAGGATCACGGTCTGCACAACCCCGATCGGGATTTTCGTAAACCGCTTGCCCAGACCGACCATCAGGGTATCACGCGGTCCGAAGCCCAGCCCGGCGCCCATATAGAAGTACTGCCCCACGGCCATCAGCGTCATGCCGGCCACAAGCAGAAGCACCCCGCTCCAGATATGGCCCTGCAGCGGAATCAGGCCGGTTTTCAGGATCAGATCGGTAAAGTTTCCGACTAACAGCGCATCCAGCACCGTGCCCCAGCCGATCTTTTCCCGCATCAGCAGGTCAATGACGACAATGGCCAGACTGATGGTCACGTGCACCGTGCCGAAGGTAAACGGCAGATGCTTGGAGATACCGACGGACAGGGTTTCCCACGGGGCCATGCCGATATTGCTCTGCATTTCAAGGGCCACACCGATGGAAAAGACAAACAGTCCGAATACTGTCCGCAGAAGGTTTTTCAGGATTGTTGCTCTGGCATTCATATACAGCCCTCCGAAATACTCCGCTTTATTCTAACAAATGAAAAGGCGGCTTGAAAGCCGCCTGCTCAAAATTACTGTTTTGTGACCAGCGGCGTAAGATCGAGCTCCTGCCGCAGATTGTCCAGCACATACGAGATGATGTGCGTATCCGGGTCATAGGTGACATCCGTGGCTGCCGTCAGCCGGCGCAGTTCCCGGTACTGCTGGCGCTGGGCCGCGCTGTACAGGGACGGATCATCGGAAATCATCCAGACCCCATCCAGCAGGGCGTCCATCTTGGCCAGGGTTTCCTTGATTTCCCGGTCCAGCTTCAGGTTGTCCTCCCGCAGGAAGAAGACATCGGAATCACAGATATAGGCCCGGTTATTCAGCGCCCGCCGGGAGAGGATATTGCCGATGGCCTGCTTGGTGGAGACCCGCTCGCGGTGGGCCCGCTTCATGTAGTGCTTGTCATCCCAGTCAAGCGACACATCACAGGAGATCCGGCAGTATTCAAACTGGCCGAAGGCCGGCATCACCGGCACCCCGCAGCCGAGGATCGGATGATCCCCGCACCACTTCCGCAGCAGCTCCACTGCCCGGTACATGCGGCCGGCCCGGGTTTCGTATTCCGTGCCGAAGGTGGCTGCCGCGTACAGGAAGTCGAGTTTGACCAGATCAATGCCCCATTCGTCAAAGACCCGGTGGAAGACCCCTTCCAGGTAGTCGATGACTTCCGGGTTGTCGATATCCAGTCCGTAGAAATGACTCCAGTTGCTGCCGCAGGACCACGGCTTGCCGTCCCGTTTGATAAACCAGTCCGGATGATTCTTGAACAGGGCCGAATCATACTCCGCCGCAAACGGAGCCAGCCACAGGCCGGCCTTGAAGCCGTTGGCGTGGATCAGATCAGCCATCTCCTTCATGCCGTTGGGGAACTTCTTCTCGTCCGGTTCCATCCAGTCGCCGATATGCGGTTCCCAGCCGTCATCAATCTGGAACAGGTCGCCCTTGTCAAACAGACTCCGGCAGCCAAACAGCGCGTCCCGGATGGACTTCTCATCGATATTCTGGAAGGTGTTGTACCAGCTGGAATAGCCGGCAATTTCCTTCTGTTCCCGCGGTTTGATATGCAGTTCCAGGAACCAGCGGTCATAGACTTCCCGCTCTGCCCCTTCGGCAAACAGCAGCTCAAACAGCATGGTCTCGCCGCCGGGGATATGCAGGCCTTCGCAGTCCCGGGTAACGGTCAGCAGGCCGGTGCTGTGGTCATAGCGGAACATGGTATAGCCCAGCTGCCGTTCGTTGAGTGAACCGAACAGCCGGTAATTCTTACCCTTGCGGAAAGTGCACCACGAGAAGCCGTGCAGCACCCCCTTCTTGTACGGATAAACATTGAAATGATAGTCGCCGTACCGATCCAGCCGGAACTTCTCAACCGCTTTGCCCGGCATGCCCTGCATGCCTTTGATCCGGTCGTTAACGGAATACTCCGGGCAGGCTGTCCAGGTCTGGTAGCCGTTCATGAAGATCATCTCGTCATTGTCGACGACCAGCGGGATTGTCAGTTCCACCTTGTGCAGGATACCTTCCGGCAGATCCTGGGCAAAGCGGAAGACCCCCTTGTCGAAATGTGTTTCGCCGCTTCTGGTCAGCTGGCCGTCAGCGTCGGTCATGCTGTAGTACCACTTAATCCGCGTCATGAGCCGCCTTCTCTCTCAATGCCATGCTGATTTCCTGAACCTTCTGATCGGTCAGGGTGAACTTCTTTGTGAATACCATATAGGCACACAGCAGTCCGATCACCGGCAGAATGGTCATCAGCAGCCGCAGTCCCAGGATAGTGGATGCGCTCTGGGCTTCGACGATACCGTCGGTGGCGTTGGAACCGGTCAGGCCGATCATGTCCAGGCCGATGCCGGTCATGAAGACCGCCACACCGCTGGCTGCCTTGACCACGAATGTCTGCATGCTGAAGATGACGCTTTCTTCCCGGTGCCCGGTCTTCATTTCGCCATAGTCAACCGAGCTGGACAGGAAGACGGTGGTCAAGACGGTCATCATGCCGTTGGCCAGGAACACGCACAGGCCGCACAGGCACAGCAGGATGACATTCGACGCAAAG
>JAFWEA010000272.1 GCA_017543005.1 Solobacterium sp.
AAAAACAGCCGGTATGCCGTGCTGATGGCGGTCAATGATGACTGCTCCGGCGCCATGAGCGACACCGCCCGCGAATACTGGCGGGAACTGGGCCTGCAGTATGACCTGGCCGGCCAGGTGCGCAGAAGCTACTATGCGGTCATTGCCGACGGGGAGATCCGTGAGGAACTGTCCGATCAGCCGCTGCATCTGCAGGGCACGATTGACGGAGGCCAGGCGGTATTCTCGCTGGACAGTGCCGGCTTCTACAGCGGCAGTATCTGCTCGATTCTCATCGACGGGGAAGAATACTCGCTCAATACAAGGGGACTGAATATCGTGGTTTATGATACACTGACAGACAGAGTCATTGACTCCGTGAACATTGATATCAGAACGGATGCGGGAATCCGCCGGAAAGAACAGGTGGCAGCCGGATGAAAACAGACACAGGAAAAACCGAACAGCTGATCACAGCCGCATTGCTGGCCTTGTTTTTCGTGTTCTTCTGGCTGATCAGCCGCTGGATGCCGGTGGCCGGGGATGACTGGGGGTATGCCTATACGGGCATGACGCAGAATCCGCTGACCAGTGCCGCGGTCAACTACATGACCTGGTCCGGCCGGTTCCTGTCGGAACTGTGGGGCTTTGTGGTCGCCCCGCACAAGGGCTGGTGGAACCTGCTCAATCCGCTGTTATTCACCGGGATCCTGGCCGGTATGCTCCGGCTGGTGAAAAAAGCCGGAGCCGAAAATATCGTTCCGGTTATCCTGCTGGCTGCGGGGCTGATCCTGACGGTGCCGGAAGGGGTGCGCATGGAAACCTATACGTGGATCATGGGCACGACCTATGTCATCCCGCTGTTCCTGTTTACGGTCTATATCAACCTGCTGCGGGACTGGCTCTATGATGATGAAATGAGCCCGGTGCGCATGGCCCTGATGGTGCTGTGCAGCGCGGCCATCCCGCTTTATATGGAAAATGCCGCAGCCCTGCTTGTCGGGGCAGACATGCTGGTGTTGATCTGGCTGTGGTTTAAGAAAAAAGAGGCTCTGAAGCGTATGCTGGTGCTGACGGTGATCGGTACCATCGGCCTGATCCTGATCCGGTTTTCACCGGGGGCGATGGCCCGCATGGCCAGGGATCATGCCGAATTCAACCAACTGTCGCTGTTTGGCAAGATCGGCGTGAACTGGTTTGCCTTTATCGACTATACCTTCATGCGGGATTACTGGCTGACCCGGATCCTGTGTGTCATCATGATCCTCAGGGTGCTGCGTCGCCGGGATAAATGCAAGACAAAGTTCGGCCCGGTGCTGCTGTGTGTCATCTTTGCGTACGGCATCCTGCAGTCCTATGCCTGGACCATATGCAAGTATCTGGACCTGCGCCTGTTCTACATGCTGGCCGATATTTCCCTGCCGCACAGCCTGGCAGTTAACACAATCGGCTATATGGCCATCACGGTTGCGGTGCTCTATACGGTCTATGATTATGAGCCGGACGAAAAGAAAAAATGGCTCATGATCTTCCTGTATCTCTGCGCCATGGGGGCCAATGCGGTCATGCTGATCTCACCTATCTTCGGAGCCCGCAGTTCGCTCTATACACTGTATATGCTGATGCTGTTTACGCTGGTGGCCGGCATGGATCTGTTTGCCGAAAAAACATACCGGCTCTGCTTTATCGCCCTGGCGGTGTTCCTGGTAGTCATGCGGGGGACATACTATCTGCGCCTGTACCGCATGGTGGACCGGGTCACGGCTCGCCGGCAGGCCCAGATCCAGTATTATCACGACAACCCCGATGTCAAGGAAGCCTGGCTGATTGCCTATCCGGACCAGTCCGTGCATTCC
>JAFWEA010000273.1 GCA_017543005.1 Solobacterium sp.
CATGATATTTGCATTATAAAAAAGGACAAGAGGCACAAGTTTCTTCAATTGGCGTTAGAAGTGATTTTACGTGCTCTTCTTGTCCTTTTCCATTTTATCAGCCTTTTTCCTGTTTGTCTCTATACTTTGTCAACAGGCTGAGAAATGCTCATCAGAGCATTTCTTTCGTTTCCGGTGTTTTGACTCTTACTTTTGTGACCCGGCGCTCATCCGTTTCCAATATTTCCACGGTAATGTCGCGGTATGTGAACGACTGGCCCGGTTCCGGGAAGTCTTCCAGCATCTCGATGCACCAGCCACCCACGGTTTCACTTTCAAAATCAAATGTCAGTTCATCCCAGCCGAGCAACTCAACCAGTTCCGTCGCCGGTGTGTCACCGTCGATTTCATAGACACCCTTTTCGATTTCATTGACATCGTCTTCGATGACATCGGTCTCATCCCAGATATCGCCGACCAGCTCTTCCAGGACGTCCTCCATCGTAACGACACCCAGCGTCCCGCCGTATTCATCGGTGACGATGGCCAGGTGCTGCTGGGAATCCCGCAGCATTTCCAGCACGGCCGGCAGCTTGGTGGTCTTGTATACGAAGTACGGCTGCATCAGCAGTTCGCGGATATCCACGTTCCGATCATCAATGCAGGCTTTCAGGAAATGGTTCAGTGACAGGATCCCGATGACATTGTCGATGCTGTCTTCATAGACCGGAATCCGGGAGTAAGCAGACTTTTCAATGGTCTCCATGATTTCATCCCGGTCATCATCGATATCGATGGCCACCAGGTCCACTCTTGCCGTCATGGCTTCAGAGACGGAAATGTCCGCAAAGTCGATGGCTGCGCTGACCAGTTCTGAAGAATCCTCATCCAGCACATCTTCATCTTCCGCGGTTTCGATAATGGAATGCAGTTCCTCCACCGCCGCGTCATCGTCCGTCTGCTCATCCCCCTTCAGCCCCCGGGTCAATAGATCCGTCAGCTTGACAACGATCCAGGTGACCGGCCTGAAGAGGATCATCAGGACATGCAGCGGTCCGGCAAAAATCATGGCAAAGCGGGTCGCATTTTTCTTGGCCGTGATCTTTGGAATCGTCTCACCGAAAATAACAACCAGGATGGTGATGACCACGGTGCTTACCCAGGCATCCTTCTCACTCAGCAACAGGATGACCAGCACCGAGCCCAGCGAAGAAGCGGCAATATTGACAAGGTTATTTCCGACCAGGATGGCCGACAGGGCATCCTCGAACTTCTCGATGATCTTCACGGCACGCGCAGCGGCCTTGTTGCCCTCTTCCGACGCGTTTTCCAGCCGAATCCGGTTGGCTGAGGAGAAGGACATCTCGGAAGCCGAGAAGAAAGCCGAGCAGAGGATGCACAGCACCACACCGGCAATCAGCAGGTATGTCATGCGGCCTCACCTCCGTCCTCATCCAGTTTCTTGATCTTCAGGCGCATGATCCGGTTATTGTCCATGATCTGCACGGAAATCAGCAGGTTCAGATAACGGAAACTGTCTCCTTCTTCCGGTATTTCCCCGAAGGATTCGTAAGCCAGTTCACTGATC
>JAFWEA010000274.1 GCA_017543005.1 Solobacterium sp.
ATCGATGTCGTGGTGGACCGGATTATCCTGCGGGAGGAATCCCGGGGCCGGCTGCACGATTCCCTGGAAACAGCCCTGAGCCTGGCCAATGACATGGCCGTGGTCACGAGCGGCGACCGGGAAGAACTGTTCTCAAGCAACTACGCGTGCCGGATCTGCGGCTTCTCGGTGCCGAAACTGGAACCGCGACTGTTCTCGTTCAACGCGCCGCTGGGCGCCTGCGATGTCTGCCATGGTCTTGGCATTACGGAGGAAGTGGATCTGGATTCCCTGATCCCGGATCCGAGCAAGTCCATCCGGCAGGGCGGCATCCGCTACTACAAGAACATCGTCGATACCGAGAATATCGAGTGGCAGACCTTTGCGACATTGTGCAAGGCCTACAAGGTGGATCTCGACAAGCCGATCAAGGATCTCACCAAGACCCAGATGCATGCCATCCTGTACGGAAGCGACCGGCCGATTGCCTACTCGATCACGTCTTCCGGCGGCAACAAGTACACGCGCAATGATTATATCGAGGGCGTCAAGTCGCTGATTGAAAGACGATATGTCGAAACAACCAGCTCGATGTCCAAGGAATGGTACCATACCTTCATGTTTGAAAGTCCCTGCCCGAAGTGCGGCGGCCGGCGGCTCAATGAGCAGGCCCTCAGCGTCCGGGTCGGGGATAAGAATATCCATGAATTCACCCAGATGTCCGTGATTCAGGCCCTGGACTGGATCGAACATCTGGAACTGACGGAAACCCAGGCGCAGATCGCCGACATGGTGCTCAAGGAAATCCGCAGCCGCCTGCAGTTCCTCAAGGATGTGGGTCTCGAGTATCTGACTTTGGACCGGCTGGCCGGCACATTGTCGGGCGGGGAAGCCCAGCGCATCCGGCTGGCCACCCAGATCGGCTCGCACCTGTCCGGCGTGCTCTACGTACTGGATGAGCCTTCCATCGGTCTGCATCAGCGGGACAATGCCCGCCTGATCCGGACCCTGCAGAATATGCGGGATCTGGGCAACTCCCTGATTGTGGTCGAGCATGACGAAGAGACGATGATGTCGGCTGACTGGATCGTCGATATCGGTCCGGGCGCGGGCATCCATGGCGGTGAGGTCATCGCCAACGGCACCCCGCAGGAAGTCATGGCCACCGAGAATTCCATTACCGGCCAGTATCTCTCCGGCCGCAAGCAGATTCCCCTGCCGGCCGAGCGGCGCAAAGGCAACGGCCACAGCGTCGATATCACCGGGGCGGAAGAACATAACCTCAAGAAGATCAACGTGAAGTTCCCGCTGGGCAAGCTGGTGCTGGTAACCGGTGTGTCCGGTTCCGGCAAGAGCACGCTGGTCAATGAAGTCTTCATGAAGGCGGTCCAGCAGAACCTCGGCCGGGCCAAGGTCAAGCCGGGCAAGTTCAAAAAGATCAAGGGCCTGGAGAACCTCGACAAACTCGTGCAGATCGACCAGGATCCGATCGGGCGGACACCGCGGTCCAACCCGGCGACCTATACCGGGGTCTTCGATGATATCCGTGATGTCTTCGCGGCCACACCGGAAGCGAAGCTGCGCGGCTATGACAAGGGCCGGTTCTCCTTCAACGTCAAGGGCGGCCGCTGCGAAGCCTGCCAGGGTGACGGTGTGAAGGTCATCTCGATGAACTTCCTGCCGGATGTGTATGTGCCCTGCGAGGTCTGCCACGGCCGGCGGTACAACGAAGAAACCCTGCAGTGCACCTTCAAGGGCAAGAATATCTATGATGTCCTGGAGATGACGGTGGAAGAGGCGCTCGGCTTCTTTGCCAACCAGCCGAAGATCCGCACGAAACTGCAGACCCTCTATGATGTCGGCCTGGGCTATCTGAAGCTTGGCCAGTCCTCCACAACCCTTTCCGGCGGCGAGGCGCAGCGGGTCAAGCTGGCCAGCGAGCTGCAGAAGCGGCCGACCGGCAAGACAGTCTATATTCTTGACGAACCGACCACGGGCCTGCACACCGATGATGTCAGACGCCTCATCGCCGTCCTGCAGCGCATTGTCGACTCCGGCAATACCGTGATCGTCATTGAACACAATCTGGATGTCATCAAGTGTGCGGACTGGATCATCGATCTGGGCCCCGAGGGCGGTGACGCCGGCGGCCAGGTGGTCGCAACCGGCACCCCGGAACAGATTGCGGCCCATCCGGAATCCTGGACCGGCCAGTATCTGAAGAAGGCGCTTGACTGGACCAGAACCCATGCGGAAAAAGAAGACGGAGAAACACCATGGCAGGATTGAAACTGAACAAGAAAGTCACTGTCCGGGAGATTGCCCGGTACTTCCACCTGCGTCAGATGACCGGGGATGACAGTTCCCTGGACCGGACCGTTACCGAGCCGGATATCAACCGTCCGGGTTTTGAACTGTCCGGGTATGTGCGCCGGTCCGATCCGCAGCGTATTGTCATCATGGGCAACAAGGAAATCGAGTACATCAAGCTGATGGCCCGCAATGTCCAGCGGCCGCGGTTCATGTCACTGCTCAACCTGGAAACGCCGATGATCATCATCTCCAACGACAACCCGCTGCCGGACATCCTCAAGGATGTCGCGGACGAGAACAATTTTCCGGTCTTTCTGACCGCGATGGAAACATCCAGGCTGATGGTTGACCTGATCTCCTTTCTGGATGAGAGTCTGGCGCAGGAAGATACGGTGCACGGGGTGTTCGTGGTTGTCTATGACAAGGGCATCCTGCTGACCGGCGACAGCGGCATCGGCAAGTCCGAAACAGCGCTGGAACTGATCCGCAGCGGGCACAGCCTCGTGGCTGATGACCGGGTGGATATCCTGCGTGTGCACAACACGCTGAAGGGCATGGCGCCGGAGCTGCTGCGGGGCATGCTGGAAGTGCGCGGCATCGGCATCATTGACGTGGTCCGCATGTACGGCGCCACCAGTATGATCCGCCGGCACAACATCGACATGGTTGTGCACCTGAC
>JAFWEA010000275.1 GCA_017543005.1 Solobacterium sp.
ATCAAAGCAGCCCGCTTCCACCAGGTTGACCTTGCCGCCGATAGTCTCTTCGGCCGGGCAGCCCACATAGCAGATCGTGCCGCTGACCAGGCCTTCATCCAGCAGTTCCTTCATGATCATGGCCGTACCGAATGTATTTGCCGCGATCCAGTTATGCCCGCAGGCATGACCCCACTGATCCTTCTGCGGGCCATAGCCCGGCAGGGCATCATATTCTGCCAGCAGGGCAATCCGCGGATGCCCTTCCCCGTACTCGGCAATAAAGGCCGTGTCCAGACCGCCGGCCGGCCGGGTAATCCGGAAGCCGTTTTCCTGCAGTCTGCCGGTCAGGTAATCAGCCGCAAAGAATTCCTTCAGGCCTTCCTCCGGATGCAGAAAGATCTCATGACATACTTCTTCATAGCCCGCCCGGTACTGTTCGGCCAGTTCCCGGATTCTCTGCTGCATCTTTTCACTCATCATTTTCCGTTTCCTCTTTTCAGTTCTGCCTTGAATGCCCGCAGGGCTGCCTGCAGCTGCGGATCCGTACAGATTGCCGCCGCCAGGTAAGCCTGGGTGCGCACCGCCCGGTTCAGCCCGGCATAGGCCACCGGCCCGTCACAGTACTGCAGGAATTCTTCCTCATGGACGTCATACCCGTCTTCGTTGCCGATGCCCAGTTCGCAGTATCCGGTCGGACAGACCCGGGATACATTGCCGATATCCGTGGAACCGGAGGCCGGCTGCGGCGTGGTGAGAACCTTTGTTTCCCCGGCCAGATGCAGCGCTTCGGCAAAGGATTCGATCAGTTCCGGACAGCGGACATAGTTGTCATACCGGTTTTCAAAATAACGCCAGTCCAGTTTCGCACCGGTCATCAGACATGCCCCTTCGGCACAGCGGATGACCTTCTGTTCCAGCTCATCCAGATAATTCCGTTCCGCGGCCCGGATATACCAGCGGGCCGAGGCCAGGGCCGGCACGACATTCGGGGCCAGACCGCCCTGATCAATCACCCCGTGCATGCGGACATCCGGGGTGACATGCTGACGCAGGGCATTGATACCGTTGAAGGTCAGGTACGCCGCATCCAGCGCATTGACACCCCGCTCCGGGGCGGAGGCCGCATGGCTGGATACACCGGTATAAATAAATTCAATGCTGTTCATGGCCAGGGCCATATTGCCGAGATTTGCCCCATGACCCCGGGCGATATGGATCTGCATGGCCGCATCAATATCATCGAAGCAGCCAGCCTCGGTCAGGTTGACCTTGCCGCCGACGGTTTCTTCCGCCGGACAGCCGACATAGCAGATCGTGCCCCGGATCAGGCCTTCATCATACAGACGCTTCAGCACATCACAGGCCCCGTACGCATTGGCCGCGATCCAGTTATGCCCGCAGGCATGACCCCACTGATCCTTCAGCGGGCCATAGCCCGGCAGCGCATCATATTCTGCCAGGAACGCAATGCGCGGGCTGCCTTCGCCGTATTCGGCCAGGAAGGCTGTCTCGAGACCCCCATACGGGCAGGTAACCCGGAACCCCTTCTCTTTCAGAAGACCGGTCAGATATCTGACCGCATGATATTCCTGCATGCCCGGTTCGGGATGAACAAACACTTCATGGGCAGCTGCTTCGTATTCCTGCCGGTGTTCTTCCGCCAGCCGGTCAACGGCAGCTTTCAGTTCCGCGCTGATCATCTGGCGGCCCGCTCGGCAAGGATTGCCTGTTTCTGTTCTGCCAGTTCGCTCTGCATCTGCGGGTCCGTGAAAATCCGCAGGGCCAGGAAAGCCTGGGACAGGATGGCCTTGTGCAGGCCGGCAAAGCCCCGCTCCCCGATCACATTGCACAGGAATTCTTCTTCATGACATTCCGCCCCATCCGTATTGCCGATGCCCATGTTGCAGGCGATGGTCGGCGTCACCCAGGCCACATTGCCGACATCACTGGAACCGCGCGGGGGCTCTTCGTTTGTGTTGATATTCTCCACCCCGGCTGCCTGCATGCATTCGGCCATGGCATTGATCAGCGTCCGGTTCAGCTTCATGTTGTCATAGCTGTTTTCAAAGTAGCGCCATTCCATCTCTGCCCCGGTCATCATTGCGCCGCCGCGGGCACAGTTGATGACTTTCTGCGTCAGTTCGTTCAGATACTTCCGGTCCGCCGCCCGGACAAACCACTTGCTGGAAGCCAGGGCCGGCACCACATTCGGGGCCAGGCCGCCGTTGGTGATGATGCCGTGGATTCTGGCATCCGGGGTAACGTGCTGACGCAGGGCATTGACCCCGTCAAACATCAGATAGCATGCATCCAGGGCGTTGATGCCCCGCTCCGGGGCCCCGGCTGCGTGGCTGGATACACCGTGATATGTAAATTCGACACTGTCGATGGCCAGTGACTGACCGGCCAGTTTTGTTTCGGTGCCGCCGGCAATATGGATCTGCATGGCCGCATCGATGTCATCAAAGCAGCCGGCATCCACCATGTTGACCTTGCCGCCGAGCATCTCTTCCGCCGGGCAGCCCATATAGACAATCGTGCCGGTAAAGTGATTTGCGTCATACAGCTGCCGCAGTACGTCGCAGGCGCCGAACGTATTGGCCGCGATCCAGTTGTGGCCGCAGGCATGCCCGTTCTGATCCTTCAGGGGACCATAGCCCGGCAGGGCGTCATATTCCGCCAGAAAGGCTACCTTCGGATGCCCGCTGCCGTATTCAGCCCGGAAGGCTGTCGGCAGACCGCCGACCGGTGCGGTAACCCGGAAGCCCAGCGCTTCCAGCTGTTCCCTCAGATAGGCACTGGACTGAAATTCCTGTTCGCCCAGTTCGGCATAGTCATAGATCTGCTGGCAGACTTTTTCATAATGCCGCTTCCCGGCATCTTCCAATTCTCTTGCCAGTTCGTACAATTCATTCAGTTCCATATCGATTTCCTTTCTTGTCAAAAAGCAGGTTCGAAACCTGCTTTAAACTCATTTGTCAGAGGCCGATGATATGAGAAATCATGACCAGCACGACTTCCATGGCAAAGAACATGCAGAACAGCGGTGTAATCCACTTGTACCACTTGTCGATCGGCAGGCCCATGATGCCGCAGGCTGTCGCCACCGAGGTCGGCCAGAACATGTTGGAGTAACCGTCGCCGAAGGTGAACGCCAGGCAGGCTGTCTGCCGGGTCACCCCGACCAGATCCGCCAGCGGGGCCATGATCGGCATGGAAACCGAGGCCTGGCCGGAACCGGACGGGATAAAGAAGTTCAGGATATTCTGCACCACCAGCATGGCAACGCTGGAGAAGATGCCGCTGACATTGTTCAGGGCAGTAGCCATGCCGTTGAGAATTGTATCGATAATCAGACCGTTCTGCAGGACAACCAGGATCGCGCGGGAAACACCGATGATCAGGGCGCCGAACATCATGGCCTTGGCTGCTTCGATGAAGGTTTCCGCAATTTGGTTCGGATTGAAACCGCCGGCGACCCCGGCCACAACCATGGCGATCAGGAACAGGGTTGCCAGTTCATCGATATACCAGCCCTTTGCCAGGGTGCCCCAGACCATCAGACCCATGGTAATCAGGAAGATAATGCCGCAGAGCTTGTGCCGGAAGGTCAGTTCCGTCGCCATCATTTCATCCTGTGACTTGTCCATGTACATGCGGTAGTACGGGGTGCCGTACAGCAGCGACTTGGTCGGATCCTTGCGGATCTTGGAAGCATAACGCCAGACATATGTGATCGCGATGCCTTCAAACAGCAGGAAGCAGAAGATTCTGTACATCAGCATCGAAGAACTCATCGTAATACCGGCAATACCCTGGGCAACGCCAATGGTAAACGGATTCAGCGTGGCGCTGGCAAAACCGGTGCTGACAGCAATATAGACAAGCGATACACCGACGATCGGGTCATAGCCAAGCGCACAGCCGATGCCCATGAAAACGGTCCACATGCCGTAGGTTTCCTCGGACATGCCCATGGTGGAGCCGAGCACCCCGAAGATGAGCATAATCACAATGAAGAAGTACTGTACATTGAAGTTCTTCAGTTTTCTCAGGGCAGCCCCCATCATGGCGTCGAAGGTACCGTTCTTGATCAGGGTATAGACAAAGCCATAGGCCAGGACAACGAAGAAGATGATGTCGGCGGTCTGGATCAGGCCCTGTTCAATCGCGAAGAAAACGCCGATCGGGCCGACCGGGGACGGTTCCACCGGATGATAGGAACCAGCCACGACCACCGTTCTGCCGGCTTCGTTGACCACCCGGTCAAACTCACCGGCCGGAACGATCCAGGTCATTACGGCGGCCAGGACAATCATGATGAAGATGATGACATAAGTGTTGGGGACGAATCTTTTTTTCGTCTGTACGGGTGCAGCTGCAGTCATAAATTGAGTCTCCTTTTCCTGTTTTTTTACTGCCTGAAAAAAACAAAAGTCGGTACATTAGCAATGCACCGACCAAGAAGACACTCAATAAGTGGCACACCCCTAATGATAGCGCTCCGGCAGCGGTTTTCTCTCCGCGGCCGACAGTCCTGCATTTGTTCAATGCAGTCCCAGCAGGAGTTTCTGATACTCCGCTTCGGCGTATCACCCTTTCACCGCCATTCTCTGACTTCCGGTCTCCCGGCGGTTACTCTTGATCAACGCGACCTCTACCTTGTGAAGGTATGATGTGAATATATCATTTGCATTTTACAAAGTCAATGTAAATTCAAAGCACATTTTTATGAAAACGGTTGCATTTCTGCTTATGTTATAATGAACTGCGGTGATGACTATGAAAGAGATTGAAACAGGCTTTTACAGAAGAAGACTCGGCGATGAGCGCTACCTGACCGTGGAGGTGCTGGGCAAGGAATATGCGGAAGAGGAAGCCGAATGGACACAGGACATGGCCCTGACTGCCGTCAGGAAGTTTGAGCGTACGGCCGGCACCGTAACCTACCGGATCGGGCAGAACCAGCCATTTACCGCCGAACTGCATCAGGTGAAATTCGATATCCTGCCGGAAGAAGAATGGTATGAATACTTCACGGCCGGCATGTCGGATATCCACCCGAATGACCGCATGAAGGACTGAAAGGGGAAATTATGCCTCAGATTATCCTGAAAAATATAGGCCGGGAAACAGCTGTTTCCCTGGCTCCCATGATTGCCGAAACAACCGCAGAGATCATTTCCGTGCCGGCAAATCATATTGTTGTCGAATACAGCGAGGTTTCATTCTTCCGCGGCGGTGTGGAGGATAAAGAATCCGCCATGGCCTGGATTTACTGGAAGAAGCGGACGCCGGAACTGCAGAAAGCCGTGGCGGATGCTCTGGGTGAGATTCTTCTGAAAGCCGGTTTTGCCAAAGCAGAAATCGTTTATTCCAATCTGGACATGAACGATTTCTATGAATATGAATAACCCATAAGAAAAGACTGCAGAACTGCAGCCTTTTCTTTCCGATGTCTTCTTTTTTTATTCCACGGTAACGGACTTGGCCAGGTTGCGCGGTTTATCAATGTCGCAGCCTTTTTCCTTTGCCGTAAAGTAGGCAAACAGCTGCAGCAGCACAACCGCCGCAATGCCGGCCAGTTCTTCCCGGACCGGCGGGACCCGCAGCACATATTCGAACCGGTCCGCCGGAATCGTGCTGTCGGTAATCAGGATGATCCGGGCTCCCCGGGCAATGGTTTCCTGGATGTTGGACATGGTCTTGGCAGCCACTTCCGGCTGGGTTGCCATGGCGACCACAACCGTATTTTTTTCAATCAGGGCAATCGGTCCATGCTTCAGTTCACCGGCATAGTAGGCATCCGCATGAACATAGGATACTTCCTTCAGCTTCAGTGCCCCTTCCAGTGCCGTCGGATAGTCCAGCTGCCGGCCGATGAAGTAGGCGTCCCGCTGGTCCGCAAGCATTTCCGCCAGTTTTTCGACAGTTCCTTCCAGGATCAGGATTTCTTTGAGAATCTGCGGCAGGCGCTTCATGTCAGCAGCCAGGGCAGCATATTCCGGGATGGCAAACCCGCACTTGTCCGCGAGTTTCATGATCAGACAGATCAGCAACACGATCTGGGTGGTGTAGGCCTTCGTGCTGGCCACGGCGATTTCCGGACCGGCAGCCGTATACAGCGTTACGTCGGCGGTTCTGGAGATGGATGAGCCGAGCACATTGGTGATGGCAACCGTGGCCGCGCCCTTTTCATTAGCCAGTTTGACGGCAGCCAGCGTATCGGCGGTTTCCCCGGACTGTGACACAAAGATGCACAGTGTGTCTTCATCCAGTTTCGGGGTGCCGTAACGGAATTCGCTGGCCGGCATGACAAACGAATCGATATCCGCATACCGTTCAAACAG
>JAFWEA010000276.1 GCA_017543005.1 Solobacterium sp.
AAGTATTCTTTGGGCGGGCCACCCGGCTCGTGCGGGAGAACAGGTAATGATCCTGGCTGTGGGTGATGTCCAGGCTGCCGGGCACCAGATAAGAGGTAGCGCTCCGCTGTCTTCTGACGCTCTTCAGCTTACTCTTTTCGTGGCCGGCCGAACCGAAACCGAAGGCCGCGCCGATGGCCGCAGCCAGCGGCAGCCAGAAGGGCTGAACTCCCTTGGCCGGCAGATTGCCGACATCATAGGGATCGCCTTCTACTGCCTGTGTAATGTACTGATCACACAGATCGGCATACGTCTCAAAGGCATTGTAGTAGCTGCCGGTGCTCAGGGCCGGAGTGACTTTCTTCATCATCTCTTCCATGCCCTTGTCCGTGAAGGCGGTGATGCCGAAGCCCTTGGTCGAAAGCGCCCAGTCCCGGTCCTCCATGGAGATCAGCAGCAGGATGCCGTCTTCCCAATAGCCGTTGTAATCATAGAAGTCATCCGCGTAGGCCGTCACATCCTGCCCGTACAGGGAATTGGTTGTGACCACAACGACGTCCATGTTCTGCCGTTCGCTGATTTCATCCAGCTTTTTGAGCAGATCCTGTTCTTCTTCATAGGTAAGCAGATCGGCGTCATCCACGACCCTTGGCTTGCGGTAACCGGAAGGCACCGGGGTCATGGCCGGCTGCGTGACACTGCCGGTCAGCCAGACTTCTTTCGCGGCCTGCATATAGGCCTGCATGGCACTCAGGTTGTCCGGTTCGGCTGTCGCTTTCGCCCAGATTGCGTCGATATCCTCTTCCGTGAAGACATCCGCGGCCTGGCCGAACGGATACATGTACCATTCACTGGCGTTCAGGGCCAGTACAATCCCGTCTGAGGCAGGGGCCCCGGCGGCGATGTCCTGGGCCAGGCGGATACTGCTGGCATAGGATTCGTCAAAGACAGCCATCACGGCAAGTCCGGTTTCGTCCAGGACCTGCTGTGCTTCCAGGTTGAGCTGGACCAGCTCAGAAGCGGTCAGGTAACCGTCCTGATCCTGGAAGAATGTATTCTCCTCGGCCTGCACCGGATGACCGGTCAGAACGAACAGGACAAGCGCCAGAAGAGAAATGATTTTTCTGAATGTTTTCATATTCTTCTTCCCTCCTAACGCAGCACCAGCATCATGATGATGAACAGGATGACGGCAATGATGGCACTGTTGCGCAGGCCCATGGCCCAGTAGCGGCCGTTGTCCACCGGCAGGTCACCGACAAACTTGCCGGTCTGACCGTTCATGGCAAACGTATACTGTTCGCCGCGCCAGGTGGTGTTCAAAAGCCAGACAGGATACAGCGCATAGCGGGCGGTGCCCCGGTTCAGGCCGATGCTGACGCCCTGCGGGCTGACGCCGGAATAGCCGACAACGGTGGAATCAAAGGTGGACATGGTGCTCACCTTGATGCGTTCGTTGGCCCGGCCGAAGGTTTCCTCGTCCGAGACATCATACTTATCGGCATAATAGCCGGCCAGATAGGCCGTCGAGAACGGTACGGCGGCCGATACATCAAACGGTTCGATGGCTTCCATCAGCGTGTCATCCATCTTGCGGGAACCATCCACCGGCACTGCAGAGAAACTCAGCGTCCCGCCGCGCAGAACCGAATAGTAACTGGTTTCCGTCACGTTGTAATCACCTTCCGTCCAGCTGCGGACCCGGGTGGCACGATAGCGCATATCGGCCCGCACATCGGCATCGAACAGCCAGAAGGGGACATACACGCCCTTGATTTCATCAATGTGATTCTCGTCGGAAAAGACCCGCGGCAGCAGTTTCTTGTCAGCCAGGTGCTTCCGCAGACCGGCTTTGGCCGCTTCCTTGTCCAGCTTGAACGGGATGACCAGATCCGGTCTGAGCATGCCGGATACCTGATCGTTCATGACCACCGGATTGCCGCAGAACGGGCAGGAAGTGGCAGATGTGGTACGGTCTGTCACAATGGTACCGCCGCAGGACCGGCAGACATATTCAGCCATGGCCTCAAGTTCTTCATCCTTCCAGGCGGAAGTTTCAGCTTCCCACTCCAGGGAAATCGGCTCATTGGCATTGTTTTCTACATTCTGCGCATCGAGTTCCTCAATGGTATATGTACTTTGGCAGTAGGGACAGCGCATCATCTGCACTGTGCTGTCAAATTCCAGCGGACCGCCGCAGTTCGGACATTTGAACTCGGTAAGATTGCTCATGCCATCATCTCCAGTCTATTTTGTACAAGTCTCCAAGCGGCAGCCCTCCGGCATGTCTGCCGGCCGGCTGCCGCGGAGAAGGTTATGTTGAATAATGCGTTCGGCCGTCAGTGACGGTCAGTCATTACGGTCTGTGCTTGCCGCAGTTGGTGCAGAAGTTGCCGGTGTTGACGGTGCCGCACTCACATGTCCAGGCTTTTGCCGGTCTTGCCTTGCCGCAGACCGGGCAGAAGTTGCCGGTATTGACGGAACCGCATTCGCAGGTCCATGTTTCACCGGCCGGAGCAGCTGCCGGCTGGGCCTGGGCGCCTGCCGCAAACAGCGCGGCGGCATTGGCAGCGGCATTGCCCTGAACCATATTGACACCCATCATGGCAGCGGCGGCACCGTTCGGATTATTGGCGGCGTCACGGGCAGCCTGGGCCGAGGCGGCTACGGTTGTGGCAGCGGCCATCAGCGGATCCCGGTTGATGGCAGCCAGCTGTGCGTCCTTGATTCTGGCGGCGTCTTCTTCCGGCAGGGTAATCGGATTCAGCGCGACCGAGACGATTTCGATACCGCGGTCTTCGCTCCACTTTCTGGTCAGTTCGGCATTCATCAGATCGCGCAGGTCAGCCGCATGGTTCGGCAGTTCGCTCGGCCGGATGCCCAGTGCGGAAATCTTGCCGAAGGCCGGCTGCAGGGCGTCAACGAATTCAGCCCGCATCTGGGCGTCGATGTCATCCCGGGTGAAGACACTGGCGACGTTGCCGCAGACATTGGCATAGAACAGCATCGGGTCTGCGATCCGGTACGAATAGGTACCGCTGCAGCGTACGGCTGTATCGAGATAGAGGTTCAGATTCTTGTCAACAATCGCAAACGGAATCGGATTCGGTGTGCCGAATTTGTTGTCCATGATTTCCTTGGTGTTGAAGTAGTAGATGCGCTGATCCTTGCCGGTATCACCGCCCATGGTGAAGCGGGCGCCGATCTTGGCAAATGTTTCCTTGATGCTGTCCTTCAGATCACCGTTGAAGATGCTCGGTTCGGAGGACGCATCCCAGATGAAGTTGCCCGGTTCGGCACAGAATTCAACGATCTTGCCGTCTTCGACAATGATCATGCACTGGCCGTCGGCGATGGCGATGCCGGAGCCGCTGGTGATGATGTTGTCACGGCCGTAAGCATTGGCCGAGAAGCCGGAAGTCTTTTTTACGCCTTTGGCGACGAGGACATTCTTGTCCAAAGCATCACAGTAAAAATATTCTTTCCACTGATCCTGAATAACACTGCCTGCTGCAGAAAGAGCTGCCTGAATAAGTCCCATATGATACCTTCTCCTTTCCAGGGAAAACATCCCTGTTTCACTAAGATTATTATACTGAAAATGCGGTACAGTGCCCTACCCGATCGGGCAGTTTTTTATTAATAACGGGGATTGATCCAGCCGCTGCTGATCATCAGGATGGCCAGCTCGGCCGTGGTGGAGCAGCCGGTCTTGGCCAGCATGTTGCTGACATGGTATTTGACGGTATCCGGCTGGATAAACAGTTCCCTGGCGATCTCATTCCGGGTCCGGTACTGGCAGATCAGCCGCAGGATTTCCATCTCCCTGGCGGTCAAGGGTGCTTCGCCCTTGGGCAGGGGAATGGTGCGGGGCTCCGGGAACCACTGCTCGCCGGCAAGGACCTTCTGGATGATTTCCAGGAAGAACGCCATGGATTTCGACTTGTAGACAAACGCATCCGCCCCGGCTTCCTTCGCCCGCGGGGCATAGGAAATTTCGTCAAAGCCGCTCATGACAATGATTTTCAGATTGGGATAAACCTCCCGGATCTGCCGGGTGGCCTCGAGTCCGGAAGCGCCCTCGGCGGTGCAGACATCCATCAGCACCAGATCCGGCCTGGTGCGCCGGACCAGTTCCAGGGCTTCAGCCGCGTTGGCAGTCTCGGCCACGATGGTGAGATCACCGGCTGTTTCAAAGGCAATGCGGAAGGAATCCCGCAGGGATTCGTGATCATCGACAATTACGATACGGGTCATAGTGT
>JAFWEA010000277.1 GCA_017543005.1 Solobacterium sp.
ATCTTTCAGGAATGAATTAACGGACCGCCAAGCCCTAGCATTAATTCATTCCTGAAAGGTTCCTAGGTGTTCCCTTTCCAGAACGAATTAATTATACCGTTATTAGCGTTGTTTACCAACGCAGTGCAAATTGGGACTTTTTATAAAAAAAGGAAAGGAGCTTGAATATGTCTGAATACAAATTTGAAACACTGCAGATTCACGTCGGTCAGGAACAGCCTGATCCAGCTACTGATTCACGCGCCGTACCGATTTACGCCACAACCTCCTATGTATTCAAGGATTCCGCCCAGGCAGCCGCCCGCTTTGCCCTGGCCGAACCCGGCAACATCTACACCCGTCTGACCAATCCGACCAACGATATCTTCGAAAAGCGGATTGCGGCTCTGGAAGGCGGCGTCGGGGCCGTGGCTTCCGCTTCCGGTTCCGCGGCGATTGCCAATGCCATCCAGAATATAGTTGCGGCCGGCGACCATATCGTCTCAGCCGTTAACATCTACGGCGGCACCTTCAACCTGTTTGCCAGTTCTTTCCCGGAACTCGGCATTACAACCACATTTGTTGATCCTTCCGACCCGGCCAGCTTCGAAGCGGCCATCAGGGAGAATACCAAGCTGCTTTATGCGGAGACGCTCGGCAACCCGAATGCCGATGTCATTGACATCGATGCCATCGCCGCCATTGCCCATGCCCACGGCATCCCGCTGTTTGTGGACAACACCTTCGCTTCCCCGTACCTGTTCCGTCCCTTCGAACACGGTGCGGATATTGTCATTCACTCAGCCACGAAATTCATCGGCGGCCACGGCACAGTCATGGGTGGTGTCGTTATTGACGGCGGCAGGTTTGACTGGGCGCAGAATGACAAATTCCCCGGGCTCTCCAGACCCAACGCTTCCTACCACGGCATCACGTTCACCGAAGCTGCCGGCAACCAGGCTTACATCATCAAACTGCGGGCCCACATCCTGCGGGACTTCGGGGCATCTATCTCACCGTTTAATTCCTGGCTGCTTCTGCAGGGACTGGAAACCCTGTCGCTGCGGGTGGAACGGCACACCGAAAATGCCCTGAAAGTCGTCGAGTATCTGAAGAATCATCCGCAGGTGGAAAAGGTTCATCACCCGTCGCTGGCAGAAGGCCGGGAAAAGGAACTGTATGACCGGTATTTCCCCAACGGGGCCGGATCCATCTTCACCTTTGAAATCAAGGGCGGCGCGAAGAAAGCCCAGGAGTTCACGGAAAGCCTCAAGCTGTTCTCCCTGCTGGCCAATGTCGCGGATGTGAAATCACTGGTCATCCATCCGGCTTCCACGACCCATTCCCAGCTGAGTGAGGAAGAACTCCTGGCCGGCGGGATCAAGCCGACAACCGTCAGGCTTTCCATCGGCACCGAACATATTGACGATATCATCGCCGATCTCGAACAGGCTTTCGCCGCTGTTGCCTGATAACCTCCGGCGGCAGAATCGTCCGGTCAGCGAACTTGTCTTTTCCCCTTCTTCATATCTGAACCGGCGCGCCTGCCAGCCCTGCCCGAAGGCTATGACACACCGATGGGCCAGATGAGCGCAAGACTGTCCGGCGGCGAGCGCCAGCGCATCGGCATCGCCTGGGTCATGCTGGCGGATCCCGATGTCATTGTCATGGATGAACCGACCAGTGCCCTTGATGTGCTGCACGAAAAAGAACTCCTGCATATCCTGGATACGGAGTACCGTGACAAGACCGTCATCATTATTTCGCACCGCATGTCCACCCTGACCGGATGCACCCGCCTGTTCCGCATGGCAGAAGGAAAACTGACCGAAGAAGACCCTGCCATACTGCGTCAGGCATGAACTTTTCACAAAACCTGCAGTTTTATTTGCAGGTTTTTTTCTATGGTCTTTTCAGAATTGTTTTTGTCATTTGATAAATAAATGTATAATTGGCAATGTACCCTGTCTAATAATCCGATAATTAAGAATATAAGTAAATGTTTGATATTATGATTATTTTACTAATTATATTTATGATTAACTGTATTTATAAAAACAAAACTTATGCATTATGGGAAATAATATAGATATAATATACAAAGTCCAAAGGATGATCAAACAACATGCTGAAAAGAACTAACACTAAAGATTTGATTTCTGACTCTTTTTTTGAACTGGCCAAGACAAAACCGGTTAACAAGATTTCTGTCCGCGAGATTACCGAGAACTGCCAGATCACCACACCGATGTTCTATTACTACTACAAGGACAAGGATGATCTGATTTTTCAGCGTTTCAGCGCTGAGCTCCAGGAAGCGATGGACAAAATCAAGAAGCCCTATTATCTCGATGACATTCTCGAGGGATACCGGAAGGTGCTGAAAAATAATCTGGATTACTACACAAATGTCCTCCGGCATTCCCGCGGGGCAAATTCCCTGATCTATACCGCCAGGGCATCGGCGATCAGACAGTGCGAGAAGCTGATCATGGAACGCTTCAATATGGATTCCCTGTCGGATGAACTCAAATTCATGATCGATTTCTATATCACCGGGGTTTCGGCCAAGGCGCATGATCTGATAATTGTCGATCCAAAGAACATCCGGAACCTGATTCCGTATCTGGTGAAATGCCTGCCGGAACCGCTGGCTCCGTATCTTATGCCGCCGACCGACAACAAGTAAACCGGCACATCCATGTCCGTAACGAAAAAGCAGGATTATGAACTGATCCTGCTTTTCATTGTTATGTTCCCTTTTCAGTCAGCCAGCACTTTCTGGTAGGCAATCCGCGGACCGTTGTCTTCCCGCGGGATATAGATCCTGCCACAGGCCGTGAAGCCGTTCTTCTCAATCAGCCGCTGCATGGAGTGGTTGTCCGGATGGGTATCCACCCGCAGGTTTTTGTATCCCCGCGCCTTGGCATAACGCTCGGCTTCTGCAAAGAACCAGCTGCCGACCCCCTTGCCCTTGGCCTCATTCGCCACAGCCGTCCGGTGGACGCTGACATACGGTTCATCATTCAGCCAGCTGCCGTTTTCAATGACCGCATAGGTCGCTTCCGGCGCTTCGGTGATATAGCAGACCCCGACGATCTGATCGCCATCCGTCACCACATAGCCATGGCCGTCCGCCACATCATTGACGACTGTCTCGCGGTCCGGATAGCCCCACTGCCACTGCTGCACGCCCTGGGCCTTCATATAGGCCTTGGCCTGTTCGTAGATCGCCGCGGCGGCATCAATGTCTTCCGGTCTAGTCTTTCTGATTTCCATGGTCATTACAGTTTTACGAACTTTTCCACATCAAGGACAAAGATGGTTGCTCCGCCGATCTGTACTTCGACCGGGAAAGAAGAATATCTGCCGACATCATAGCTGGCCGTAGACGGCACAATCTCCGTGCGGCGTTTGGACTGCTCACCGATGATATCGATGCACTGCTGCACCCGTTCATCCTCGGTGCCGACAATAATGGTTGTATTGCCGGCCCGCAGAAAGCCTCCGGTTGTCGCCAGTCTGGTTACGTAAAAGTTTTCCTTCGTCAAGGCAGAAGATACATCAGACGCATCATCATTGGATACGATTGCCAGAATCAGTTTCATAATCAACCTCCTGATACTCCTATCATTCTATCACGTCAGTATTGTTACGGGCGGAAAAGGATATGCAGATGCGGATTCTCGTCACAGGCCTTGCCCAGCACCATCATGGTCCGGTAAGCATACGGCACATCCAGAATCCCGGCAATCGCATCATGGGTCAATACCAGGTCAATATCTTCCGTCACTTCCGTCAGACGGTCATACAGGGCATCCAGGTTTCTGCCGTAATCATCCGTAAATTCGAAGATATCTTCCATATAATCGAGGATATCATCCCGGTTCTGCATTCTGGACGCATCAATTTTTATCCGGCGGCTCATTGTCATTCCTCCCCGTAGAGCAGTTCA
>JAFWEA010000278.1 GCA_017543005.1 Solobacterium sp.
CAGGGCCTGGATGTCAGTCAGGTGCTGACCGTGCCCGGGGAAAATACCGGGGTCTTCCTGCAGGTGCTCAGCGAAGACCAGGACATGCACCTGGCGCTGTGCGACATGCGGGTCATGCGGCATATCGATACCGCCTGCCTGCAGGCCCGAAAACAGTTGCTGGATGAGACAGCCTTGATCATCATGGATCCTTCCCTGCCCGATGAAAGCCTGGAATATCTCGTGTCCGGCTACGGAAACAAGATCGTGGTGGATCCGGTATCGGATATCTATGCGGAGAAGATGATTCCCTATGCCGGCCGGATCTATGCCATGAAACCGAACCGGACCGAGCTGGAAATGCTCAGCGGGATGAAGATCACGGATGAAGACAGCCTGGAACAGGCCGGGCAGAAACTGATTGAGAAAGGGCTGAAAACGCTGTATATTTCTTTAGGCAGAGACGGATGTCTTTACCTGGACAAGGACCGTGTCATCCGGCGGAAAATGAAGCCGGTGGAAACCATGGTCAATGCGTCCGGGGCCGGAGACAGTTTCCTGGCCGGGGTCCTCAGCGGCATCCTGCACGGGTGTGAGCCTGAAGAGGCGCTGGATTACGGACTGGCTGCCGGCCGTCTGGCGGTACAGTGCCAGGAAGCCATCAATCCGGATCTCAATCTGGAAAATCTGAAAAAAATCATAAAGGAGAACAGACAATGAATATCGAAAAGTATCTGGACATTCAGCCGGAAATCGCGGAAGCAATCGCAGCCGGCAAACCGGTCGTAGCCCTGGAGAGCACCATTCTCTCCCATGGCATGCCATTCCCGGAAAACATGGAATTTGCCCACAACGTGGAAAAGATCATCCGGGCTGAAGGCGCCATTCCGGCAACCACCGCCATCATCGGCGGCAAGCTGAAGGTCGGTCTCAGTTCCGATGAACTGGATCTCATGTGCAAGGCGGACAACGTCGGCAAGGTTTCCCGGCGTGACGTGGCCGTTTATCTGGCAACCGGCAAGACCGGCGCCACCACCGTTGCGACAACGATGCTGATTGCGGCAATGGCCGGTATCCGGGTGTTTGCGACCGGCGGCATCGGCGGCGTACACCGCGGGGCTGAGCACAGCATGGATATTTCCGCTGACCTGCAGGAACTGGCCAATACACCGGTAGCTGTTGTCTGCGCCGGCGCGAAGATGATTCTGGACCTCGGCCTGACCCTGGAATACCTGGAAACACAGGGTGTCCCGGTGCTGGGCTACCAGACAGACGAATTCCCGTCCTTCTACTGCCGGACCAGCGGCTTCAAGCTCGATTACCGGGCTGATACACCGGAAATGATCGCCAAGATCATGAAGGCCAAGTGGGACATCGGTCTCAAGGGCGGCATGGTCATCGGCAACCCGATTCCGGAAGAATATGCGCTGGATTATGAATACATGAGCGGCATCATCGACGAAGCGCTCAAGAAGGCCGAGGCAAAGGGTGTCCGCGGCAAGAACATCACCCCGTTCCTGCTGGCTGAGATCAAGGACCTGACCAACGGTGTGGCCCTGGCTTCCAACCTGCAGCTGGCATACAACAATGCCCGGCTGGCCAGCAAGATCGCCGTTGCCTTCGCAGCTGAGTAAGCAGAAAGAAAACAGACCGGAAAGGTTTCCACAGGGAACCGATCCGGTTTTTTCGTTCCCGGATGACGGTGCCGCCGGTGCCTGCAGCCGTTGACGATATGTGCAGAAACGTGTAAATTTTCTATTAAAGGAAACTGTATACATAAAACAGATTCCTGGAATAAAACAGCTCCAATGCCGTGCATGAGGAGCGGATAAGCTGTTAGCGCCAGGCCCGCAACAGGGTGACGAGGATTGGCAGTTGTCGAAAGACTCGGCGGATGCTGCCACGGTTCTATGTGAATCGATAAAGAGAAAGGAAAAAGCGGAATCAAAACCGTAACAGAGGTTCTCTTGACACATAATAAATGTCCGGATCAGGCCCGGGACGGGATCAGTCCTGTCTGCATTTTTCGCCGCGTTCGGAGACAGAAAAACAGAAAGAGAGAGTATAAATATGCGTGTAGTCATTCAGGATAACTATGAAAAAATGAGCAAGTGGGCAGCCGATTATATTGCCAAGAAGATCAAGGCCTACAACAACGGTCCGGAAGCCGGGCGGCCGTTCGTTCTCGGTCTGCCGACCGGTTCTTCGCCGATCGGTGTCTATAAGGAACTGGCCCGGATGAACCAGGCCGGTGAGCTGTCCTTCGCGAATGTTGTCACCTTCAACATGGATGAATACCTGGGTCTGCCGCATGAACATGACCAGTCCTACTGGTATTTCATGCACGATAACTTCTTTGATCACCTGGTTGACATGAAGCCGGAGAACATCAACATTCTCAACGGCATGACCGATGATCCGGAGAAGGAATGCGCAGACTATGAGGCAAAGATCGCTTCCTATGGCGGCATTGACCTGTTTATGGGCGGCATCGGCGTTGACGGTCATCTGGCCTTCAACGAACCGTATACATCCCTGACTTCCAGAACCGGCGTCAGAAACCTGACAACCGATACCAGAATCGTCAACAGCCGCTTCTTCGGCAATGATCCGGAGAAGGTCCCGGCCCAGGCCCTGTCCGTCGGCATCGGCACAGTCACCGACTCCAAGGAAGTTCTGGTGCTGATCAGCGGCCACAACAAGGCCAGAGCGCTGGCTGCCACGGTTGAGGGCGGTGTTTCCCAGAAGTGGACCTGCTCGGCCCTGCAGATGCACAACGGGGCCATCATTGCCTGCGATGAGGAAGCCTGCGGCGAACTGACCGTGGATACTTACAAGTACTTCCTGGATATCGAACGGGGAGAGCGTCTGTAATGCTTACAATCAGTGAACTGTATGATCTGGATCATACCCTGGCAGCGGATTATCTGAAAAACTTCACCTATCCGTGGGAAGCGCTCAAGGGCATCAAGGAACTGATTGTCGAGATCGGTCAGACACTGGATCCGGAAGAATATACGGAAGTATCCGAACATGTCTGGGTTCACAAGACAGCGACGGTCTTCCCGAGCGCCTATCTCGGGGCCCCGTGCATCATCGGGCCGGAGACAGAAGTCCGCCACTGTGCGTTCATCCGGGGTTCTGCCCTGATTGGCGCCAACTGCGTGGTCGGCAATTCCTGTGAACTCAAGAACGTCATCCTGTTCGATCATGTGCAGACGCCGCATTACAACTATGTCGGCGACAGTATCCTGGGCTACTATGCCCACATGGGCGCCGGTTCGGTCACATCCAACGTCAAGAGCGACAAGAAACTCGTTGTTGTCCATGGCGGTGATGAGAATGTGGAAACCGGGCTGAAGAAGTTCGGGGCCATGCTGGGAGACCATGTGGAAGTCGGCTGCAATTCTGTGCTGAATCCGGGCACTGTTGTCGGTCGCAACAGCCGCGTATACCCGACCAGCTGCGTGCGCGGGGTTGTCCCGGCTGACAGCATCTACAAAGATAACGGCAAGATTGTCAAACAGTCATAAACAGACAGAGAGATCCCGGACGGACAGCAGAGCAGGGATCTCTCTTATCTTTTTTCAAGCAGGTATAATACAATCATGAAACGAAAGACAGCGAAGGAAATCCTGGCCGACATTGACTTTACGGCAATGAAGACAACCGGCAAGTATGTCTGTAGCATCTGCGGTTATGTTTATGATCCGGCGGAGCATGACGGCGCTGCCTTTGAAGACCTGCCGGATGACTGGAAGTGCCCTCGCTGCAAAAAGGGCAAGGACAAGTTCAACAAGGCCTGAGCCAATAACGGGCAGGAGGAA
>JAFWEA010000279.1 GCA_017543005.1 Solobacterium sp.
AGCAGGTGATCGTGCGTGGACATGCTGATGAACTGGTCGATGACATCGTCTTCATTCAATGTCATGCCCTTGATGCCCTTGCCGCCGCGGTTCTGCACCCGGTAAGTATCGGACGGAATGCGCTTGATATAGCCCTTCTGGCTCAGTGTAATGATGACCTGTTCCACCGGAATGAGGTCTTCGTCTTCCATATCGGCTTCGGCATCGGTAATCTCACTGCGCCGCGGATCGTTGTATCTGTCCTTGATTTCACTGAGTTCATCGATCAGGATCTGATCCACTCTCTCATGATGGGCCAGGATATCCTGCAGATCGGCAATCTTGATCTCCAGTTCGCGGTATTCGTTCTCGATCTTTTCGCGTTCCAGACCGGTCAGTCTTCTGAACTGCATGTCGAGGATGGCCTTAGCCTGGATTTCATCCAGGCCGAAGCGTTCCATCAGTCTCGGCTGGGCTTCGTTGGCATCCCGGGAAGCGCGGATGGTATGCAGCACTTCATCCATGTTGTCAACGGCAATGCGCAGGCCTTCCAGAATATGGGCCCGGGCCTGAGCTTTCTTCAGATCATACTGGGTTCTTCTGGTGATGACTTCATCCTGGAAGTTGATATAGCCCTGCAGCATTTCCTTCATGCTGGCCAGTTTCGGGGCCCCGTCAATCAGGACGACATTATTCACACCGAAGTTGGACTGCATCGGGGTCAGGCGGTACAGCTGGTTCAGCAGCACTTCCGGCTGGATATCCTTGCGCAGTTCCATGACGACCCGGATGCCGTCCATGTTGGACTCATCACGCAGGTCGGTAATGCCTTCAATGACCTTATCTCTGGCCAGGGCGGCAATGCGTTCCACCATGGCCGCCTTGTTCACCATGTACGGCAGTTCGTAGACAATGATGCGGCTCTTGCCGTTGGCCATTTCCTCCACCCTTGTCTTGGCCCGCATGATAATGGATCCGCGGCCGGTCTCAAAGGCATTGCGGATGCCGGAACGGCCGAGAATATAAGCCCCGGTCGGGAAGTCAGGTCCCTTGATGTATTCCATCAGTTCCGTGGTGTTCATGTCCGGATTCTTCATCAGGGCAATGATGCCGTCGATGGTCTCCCCGAGGTTGTGCGGGGCAATGTTGGTGGCCATGCCGACCGCGATGCCGCTGGTGCCGTTGACAATCAGGTTCGGGAACCGGGACGGCAGAACAGCAGGTTCTTTTTCCTCACCGTCATAGTTGTCAACCATGTCCACAGTTTCCTTGTCGAGATCACGGATCATTTCCACGGCGATCTTGGACATTCTGGCTTCGGTGTAACGCATGGCGGCTGCGCCGTCACCGTCCATCGAACCGAAGTTGCCGTGTCCGTCGACCAGTGTCTTGCGCATGTTCCAGTTCTGGGCCATGTAGACCAGGGCACCGTAGATGGAGCTGTCACCGTGCGGGTGATATTTACCCATGGTGTCACCGACAATACGCGCACACTTTCTGTACGGCTTGTCAGGTCCGTTGTTCATTTCGTTCATGGCGTAGAGAATTCTTCTCTGCACCGGCTTCAGACCGTCGCGGACATCCGGCAGGGCTCTGGCAACGATGACGGACATCGAGTATTCCAGAAAGTCCCGGCGGATTTCCTTGGTCAGTTCTGTCTCGGTAATATTTCCCGGGTCAAAGTTTTCTTCATCAAATTCCATGAAATCTTCTGCCATTGATTATTCCCCCTTCCCGGTCAGATATCGAGATTCTCGACAAAGTGTGCGTTCTCGATGATGAAATTCTTACGCGGTTCGACTTCTTCACCCATCAGCATGCTGAAGGCCTGGTCGGCTGCTTCGGCATCACCGACCGTGACGCGGATCAGCGTGCGGTTCTTCGGATCCATGGTGGTCTCCCAGAGCTGTTCCGGGTTCATCTCACCAAGACCCTTGTACCGCTGGATGCCGAGGTTGCCGCCCATTTCCTTCTTGACTTCCTCAAGCTGGCGGTCGGTATAGGCATAGCGGACCGTGTTGCCCTTCTGTACCTTGTACAGCGGCGGCTGGGCAATGTAGATGTAGCCCTGTTCCAGCACCGGCCGCAGATAGCGGTAGAAGAACGTCAGCAGCAGCGTCCGGATGTGAGCGCCGTCGACATCGGCATCGGTCATGATGACGATCTTGTGATAGCGCAGCTTGGAGGTATCGACATCGTTCATGACACCGCAGCCGAAGGCGGTGATCATCGAACGGATTTCGGCGTTTTCAAAGGCCCTCTGCTGTCTGGCCTTTTCGACATTGAGGATCTTGCCACGCAGCGGCAGGATGGCCTGATAATGGCTGTCCCGGCCCTGCTTGGCGCTGCCGCCGGCGGAGTCACCCTCGACGATATAGATTTCGCAGATGGAAGCGTCCTTGGAGGAGCAGTCGGCGAGTTTGCCCGGCAGGGAGGAGATTTCCAGCGCGCTCTTGCGGCGGGTGCTCTCTCTGGCCTTCTTGGCGGCGAGTCTGGCCTGGGAAGCCAGCACGACCTTGTCCATGATCTTCTTGGCTTCTTCCGGATTTTCCATCAGGAAGCGTTCGAGCTGAGCCCCGAAAATATCGGAAACGCACTTGCGGACTTCCGTATTGCCGAGCTTTGTCTTGGTCTGGCCTTCGTACTGCGGATCCGGATGCTTGACGCTGATGACCGCGGTAATGCCTTCCTTGCAGTCATCACTGGTCAGGTTGTCTTCCTTTTCCTTCAGGAAGTTCTTTGATCTTGCATAACGGTTGATGATGCGGTTGAGGGCGCTGCGGAAGCCTTCCTCGTGGGTGCCGCCTTCAGCCGTATTGATGTTGTTGCAGAAGGTATAGACATTCGGGTTGTAGCCCTCGTTGTACTGCACAGCCACTTCGACTTCGATGCCCTGTTCATGACCTTCGCAGTAGATGATCTCATCATGGACGACATTCCGGTTCTTGTTCAGGAAGGCCACATATTCCTTCAGGCCGCCCTCGAACAGGAAGACATGATGTTTCTTCTGCGGGTCTTCTTCTCTTTCATCGTTGAAGACCAGCCGGATGCCCTTGTTCAGGAAAGCCAACTGACGCAGTCTGTCCCGCAGGGTTTCATGGCTGTATACGGTGGTTTCGGTAAAGATGGTCGGATCTGCCTTGAAGCGAATTTCCGAGCCGTGCTTTGCCGGATCGCAGTCACCGATGACCTTCAGCGGTTCCACCGCATGGCCGCCGTTTTCAAAGCGGACAAAGAAGATCTTGCCGTCATGGTAGACACGGACTTCCAGCCACTCACTCAGCGCGTTGACAACGGAAGCACCGACACCATGCAGACCGCCTGATACCTTGTAGGCACCGCCGCCGAACTTGCCGCCGGCATGCAGCACGGTAAAGATGGTCTCAATGGTGGACTTGCCGGTCTTGACGTTTTCGCCGGTCGGCATGCCGCGGCCGTCATCTTCGACGGTAACGACATTGTCTTTGTCCACGGTAACCGTGATGGTTGTCGCATAGCCGGCCATGGCTTCGTCAATGCCGTTGTCGACAATTTCCCAGACCAGGTGATGAAGACCCTTTTCCGAAGTGGACGCGATGTACATGCCCGGACGCTTGCGGACTGCTTCCAGACCGTCCAGGACCTGGATGTCCGCGTCATCATAGGTGTGATCTTCCACCCGGAAATCGAATTCTTCCTCTTCTTCCGGCATCTGTTCTCTGATTTCTTCGCTCATTGTATTCCTTTCTGCCGGGCACTGACCGTGCCGCTGATAATCGTGTATTCCTCAGCACCGCTGTTTTTCAGCAGCGGCGGTATTTCGGTTGCCGTGATCAGGCACTGGGTTCCCCGGATCATCTGCACCAGTTTCTTCTGGCGGTTCTGATCCAGTTCACTGAAGACATCATCCAGCAGCAGGACTGCCTGTCTGCCGGTTTTGATCTGAATGTATGCCAGCAGGGCCATTTTAAAGCTGAGCATGCTCATGCGTTTCTGCCCCTGGCTGCCGGTCAGGGTGATATTCTGACCATTCAGTGTAAACAGCAGGTCTTCCCGGTGCACACCGATGCCGGTGACGTGGTTTTCCACATCTTTCTGCCGGCTTTCCCGGTATCTGCTGCGCAGGCCTTCCTCCGGATCCTCTTCGGGACCGATGACGGACAGGTATTCCAGTCCGGCCTGGTCCTCACTGTCGGAGAGTTTCCGGTACAGGCGCTGCATTTCTTCATTCAGCGATTGAATGAATTCCCGCCGGGCATTGATGATCTGCACGGATTCGGCAATCATCTGTTCGTCCAGCGTGTCGAGATAAGTCTCGTTAGGCTCAAACCGTTTCAGATGAATGTTCCGTTCCCGCAGCAGATTCTGATACCGGCTCATGGCCTTGAGATAGGCCGGGGAGATCTTGGCGATTTCCTGGTTCATCAGCCGCCGCCTTTCCCGCGGCGCATCCGTGAACAGGCCCAGGTCATCCGGGGCAAACAGCACGACATTCAAGAGGCCGATGAATTCACTGCTCCGGTGGACCGGCTGGCCGTTGACCAGCAGGGTCTTGCCGCCCTTGTGAATGACTGCTTCGATCTTCCGTTCGATGCCGTCTTCATAAGCACAGCTGATCCGGGCGGCTTCACAACCGCTTCTGATCAGCTGTTGATCATCATTGAGCCGGTGTGATCTGGTCAGGGAGAGATAAACCAGACTTTCGAGCAGATTTGTCTTTCCCTGGGCATTCAGTCCGGTCAGGATATTCATTCCCGGAGCGAAGCGGATCACGGCCCTTTCATAATTTCTGTAGTTGCGCAGCTGCAGGGCTTTGATCTGCATCAGCCGATGACAAACGTGCGGCCGTCAATGACAACCTTGTCACCGGGATACAGTTTCCTGCCGCGGCGTTTTTCCCGTTCCCCGTTGACGTAGATCTTCATTTCCAGAACGAGCTGTTTTGCCTGCCCGCCCGTGGCTGCGAAGCCCTGCATCTTGAGAAACTGTGTCAGCGTAATGAAATCACTCTGAATCTTTTCCATGACGTCCTCTCCGTTTTCTTTTTTTCGAAAGCCTTCCTTATTATATCATATTTAAAGTATTTTATTTAAAGAAAAGGGCGTTTCCGGCCCGAATTTGAAGTTTCTCGTTACTGTCGGTATCTCAGCCTTGCCGGCCTGCAAATGCAGAATTCGGCCTGAAAACCGCCTGCATGCCATTCTGGGCTGATTTTTTGGTATGTTTGGAAAAGAAAAAACCGTCTGTTTGCACAGACAGTCTTTCTGATCGGTTTAATTGTATGTTCTGACCGGCAGAACCAGCTGCAGGACATTGTCTTCGCCATCCACATTGGTCAGGATGAACGGCTTCATTTCCCCGGTGAACTGGATCCGGATCCGGTCACTGGTGAGGGCTCTGGCCGCATCCATGACATAGTTGCCGGCGAAGCTGATGTCGATCGGCGCACCTTCGTAGGATTCAGCCACGAGATCTTCATGGAACTCGCCGATTTCCTGGGACTTGTTGGAAACCGAGATATCATCGCTGCTGTTCATCTGCAGGCGAATGATGGTCATGTTGTCGGTCTTTATGAAGGAAGTCCGGTCAATTGCGGAGATCAGCGCACTGCGGCTGATGACCAGGGTTCTGGTGAATTCTTTCGGGATCAGCCGGTCTGTTTCCGGATATGCACCGTCCAGGAGTCTGGACTGCATGACGATATTCTTGGAAATGAACTGAATTTTCTTCGGGCTGACGGCGATTTCCACATCATCTTCATTGGCGAAGATGGATCTGGCTTCGCTCAGGCTCTTTGCCGGTACGGTAATGGTGAACGGTTCCGCATCTACGTGGATGACCTTTCTGGCCAGCCGGTAGGAATCGGTGGATGTGCAGACCAGTTCCGTGCCCTTGTTGGCAAAGTTGACCCCGGTCAGGACCGGTCTGGTCTCCTTGGCAGAGGCTGCGAAGACTGTCTCGGAGATCAGGGCGCTCAGTTCCCTGTATTTCAGGGTAAAGGCGATGGCCGGCTTGGAGAAATCCATGGTCGGATAGTCCACAGCCCGGTAGCCGTTGATCTTGAATTCGGCCTTGCCGCCGCTGAATCTCGTCAGTGTACCGTCAATGATTTCAACATTGATTTCATCGGTATCGATCTTCTTGACGATCTCCAGCAGGTATCTGGCATCGATGACAACCGTGCCCGGTGTAATGACCGACAGGCCGAGGTTTTCATCATCTGTATTGGATAATGTCATTTCAATGGAAATATCGGCATCACTGGAAGTCAGCGTCAGACCGCTGTCATCGGCATTGATCCGGATACCGCACAGTGACGGCACCGGTGAGTTCGGTGAAACAGCCTTGGCTGAGATCTGCAATGCATTCAGAAACTTTGACTTATTGATTTTGAAATTCAGTTCGCTCATGGAATCCCCCTGGTATATATTCTCTTTTTCTTAGTTCATTACTATTAGGTCTGTGGAAACTGTGGAAAAGTGGTAAAAAGCCTGCAGTTATCACACATTTTATCATTTTTGCATGTGGACGGAAAGAGGAGTAACTGTGGACATCAGCTGCTCAGTGAGGTTTCAATCTCACGGACAGCCATGGCATAGGTGGAATCGGTTTTGATCTGTTTTTCCACTTTGCGGCAGGCACTGATCACAGTGGCGTGGTCACGGCCGCCAAACTCCTCGCCGATTTTGATATAAGGCAGATCGAGCAGCTTCCGGCAGAGATAGATGCTGATGTGCCGGGCATTGGCAATGTTCTTGGTCCTGGTCTTGCCGGTGATCTGCTGCTTGGTCAGGCCATAGTAGTCGGCAACGCTCTTGATGATCTTGTTCGGTGACATGCCGGTCTTGTCGGATACCACCGCCTGATTCTTCAGGGCATTGACAATGGTTTCGAAACGGATGACATTCTTGTCTTCCTGGAACATGATGGCATAGAACAGTACCCTGTTCCAAGCGCCTTCCAGATCTCTGATATTGCCGGAGAAGTTGGAAGCGATATAGGCAAGTCCCTGTTCATCGACTTCATTGATGTCATTGCCGCTGTTCTTGATCTTCATGCGCAGGATGGCCAGTGATGTTTCAAATTCCGGAGAATCGATGCCGACGGACAGACCGCTGGAGAAGCGGCTGATCAGACGGTCTTCCAGGCCTTTGATCTCTTTCGGCTGGCGGTCGGACGCGATGCAGATCTGCTTGCGGTTGTTGACCAGCTCATTATAAATAGAGAAGAAGATCTCATGTGACTTTTCCTTGCCGGCCAGAAACTGGATATCATCGACCAGCAGCAGGTCCATGGTGCTCATGTACTGCTTGAACTGGTCAATCCGGTTATTCTGGATGGCCTTGACGACCTTATCGACGAATTTCAGTGACTCTATATAATAGATCTTCTTATCCGGATAGGACTTGCGCACATAATTGCCGATGGCCATGAGCAGATGTGTCTTGCCCAGGCCCGAATTGCCGTAGATAAACAGCGGATTGAAGTATTTGCCGGGGTTATAGGCACAGGCCAAAGCTGCAGCCTGACTCTCACGGTTGCAGTCACCGACGACAAAATTATCAAAGGTACGGTCACTCTGAATCTCCATGCTGGCAAAATCA
>JAFWEA010000280.1 GCA_017543005.1 Solobacterium sp.
GTCAATGACGGCTCACCGGACAACAGTGCCCAGATCATCAGTGAATTTACAGCCAGATATCCGGAAAAGATCAGAAGCCTCAACAAGGAAAACGGCGGCTATGGCTCGGTGCTGCAGCTGGCCATCAAGGCGATGGATACACCGTATTTTATTGTCTGTGATCCGGACGATACACTGGAGCCCGAAGCAGTGGAAACCCTGCTGAACCTGGCCCAGGTATCCGGTGCCGATATTACCATCGGGGCCAAGATGATCATGAAGGAAGGCTCCAATATCAAGGAGTATGATCCTTCCTACAACAAACAGTTCACACTGCTCAAAAACAACCGGGTCTATAACCGGGGAACGGAGGAATTCGATGATCTGTTCTTCGTCAACCCGAGCCCGCATGCCAAGCTGTACCGGCGTGATATCGCCAAGGGCATCATCTTCCCGGAAAAGACCGGATACACCGATAACCTGCTGTTCTATATCAGCCTCCTGAACAGTGAAAAGGTGATCTATACCGACAAGCCGCTGGCCAACTATCTGATTGACCGCACCGGCAACACGATGACCGATATCAGCTACAAGGCCATGAACGGTCAGATCCTGGTCTTCAAAACCATTGCCGAGCAGGCCGCCAAGCTGCCGGATGTGCCGGATATCTTCTGGTACCGGATGTTTGAAGCCTTCAAGTTCATGCTGTACCAGACCAGACGCCTCAGCTGCACAAAGGAACAGTACAAGGAGGCCATGGAATATCTCGGAACATTCCTGGCCATGGTGACCGAGCACAACAAGGAAGTCAAACCGTATTATAAGAAGTATGCAAAGACAGCCGTCATCGAAAAGATGCGGGATGAAGGCCTGCTGAACCCGACCCTGATGAATTCGGTCTACAGCGGCATTGTCCGCCGGATGACCAACGAGTTCGAAGAAAAGTAACGGATCAAATGAAAACATTACCGGTATGCCGGTAATGTTTTTCTATTTCTGTCTGTTTTCCCGGTACAGCCCGTACAGCACCGCCGCAAGGACAATCCCTGAGAGCAATGCCCCGGCCTTGATACCCGGCGGGGTGAAGGTGAAGGTAAGTGTATGCTCACCCGGTTCCAGGACCAGGCCCAGGAAGCCACCCTGTACATCGAAGGTTTCCAGCTGTGTACCGGTTTCATCGCGGACCTGCCAGCCGGAAGAATTGGGGAAGCCCATGAACAGTACACACTTCTGCGGTACGGATACCGTTCCGGTCAGGCCGCGGTGATTGTATTGAGTAACAATGAACTGACTCTTATCATGGGCGGTAATACCGTCCAGTTTTTCCTGTGCTTCCGCAGGGACATACAATTCATCACAGTAATCATCAACTGCACTCAGTTCTGATACAAATTTCGAGTAGGTATGCCCGATATGCATGTAGTTATCAATCTGATAGATCTTCAGATCATCCAGATTATAGGCATAGGTGAAGGACAGTTCGGGCGGCAGTGCACTTTCATCCAGTACGCCGATGTATTTGACCCCCAGCATGCGCATGTGATCGGGCTGGTTGATATCGAAGATGATGTTGGAATCATATCCGTTTTCGGCCAGGAAGGGCGCGATGTTGTTGTCGAAGGTGCTGAAGTAGGCTTCCGTGCTCATGTAGTTGTACTGCTGGGACAGGTTCTTGTTGAGCGGGCTGAACGGATAAACAATGTCGGAAGGAATATGCATGCGGTACATCAGATCGGCATCATTTTCCTTGAAGTAACTGACATACTCCCGGTTCAGCGGTTTCTTGTCATCCGGGTAAGAGTGATACGGACTCCAGATCGATACAAAGTACAGGGCCATGACCGCAGCTGTCGTGAACTGCAGGGCCCGTTCCGGCTTTGTGAGCAGCAGTCTGTCGGTCAGCAGGGCAATGATCAGATGCCCGGCCAGGATCAGGACGGTCCATATGGCATCCTGTATAGGAATGGCATAGATCCGGCAGAACAGGGCAAACAGCACCAGCCAGCCGCCATGCAGTAGCAACAACGGCCGCACAGCCGACTGCTGTGTCTTTTTATCAAGTACTTCGGCAGCCAGCCAGAGATTGTAGAAGACCAGAAAATAACTCCAGCGGAAGGTCGGTTCGCTGAAAGCATGAATGACAGAGTTCAGCGGCCGGATCAGCAGGCACAGGAGAATCATCACTTCCCCGGTCAGCCATGTCCGCATGTTCTTGTCCTGATCGTCTTTCTGGAAGAAAGCGATCAGCGGCAGGCAGGAAGCGAAGATACTGAATTCGGAACCGAAATGATGATCGCCATAGAACAGAAAATGCGGCGTGTCACTGCGGAAATTAAGCGGGGCAGCCAGCAGGGAATAGAACAGGCCGGCTGTACTGCGCAGATCCCACAACAGCCCGCCGGCACCCATCTCGCCGATGCGGGGATTGCTGTGCAGGAAGAGAACCAGCGGTACCAGGGCAACCCCGGTCAGGAACATGCCGGCAATGTAGGCGGCCGCCGGCGGCAGGGCAGATTTTATGATATCTGCGGCAGTATGCTTTTCCCCGTGCACCTGGCAGGTGACATACACATACAGCAGCATGAAGAACGACAGGCTGAACAGCAGTTCAAAGCATTGCAGAAACAGCAGGGCCGTCACTACCGGGATCATGGCCAACTTATGCTCTCTGTACCAATTTTCAATGGTCACAAACAGCAGCGGCAGCAGCGCATAGAACCGATGGAACATGTAGGAACCTGAGAAGATGGCAGCACAGCCGCTGAAGGCATAGATCAGCGCGATACTGTGCCGCAGTGTTTTGTTCTGAATCCGGATCTTGCGCAGGTACAGGTTCATGGCCGCGGCCGAGATCATCAGACAGAGGATGGTTTCAACGGCCATGGCCAGATCGATATTCTTCGTAAAGTGATAGATGAAAACCACCAGCGGCAGCATGAAATCCCCGCTGGTGTACATCAGATGCGAAACAAAAAAGTCCGATCCCAGGAACGTATTCCAGGAATACAGGGCCAGGGAACGGGATTTCAGGCAGTCCCGCACGATTTCATAATATTCAATGTAGAAGATATTGTTTTCGTACTGCTGGTCGTTGAACCAGGCAAAGGAACGGCTGCCGGACAGGGTCGGGAAAAACAGGATCACTCCGAATACCAGGGTAATCAATAACAGAATGCCATACTCTTCCAGGAAGGCAGACAGCCGGGATCTTTTTGCGCTCATGAAATAATACTAATACGGAATCAGGTCATGAAACAATAATATTTCCCTGACGGAAGCGTGTCAGCATGCCCCATTTGTGATAGCATAAAATCATGACGAAATTATCATTGGTGATTCCATGTTATTTTAACGGAATGAATATCCCGGAAACATATCAGGTCATCTGCCGGGATGTTTTTTCCGTCCGCCCGGACATCGAATATGAACTGATCTTTGTGGATGACGGCTCGGGGGATGATACCCTGCTGCAGGCAAAGATCGTGCAGAACAAGGACCCGCGGGTGAAGATCGTAAAGCTCTCCCGCAACTTCGGCGAATTCCGGGCGATTGTGGCCGGGCTTTCCCAGATGACCGGTGACTGCGCAGTAGTCATGAGTGCCGACCTGCAGGACCCGCCGGCTTTGATTCCGGAACTGCTGGCCTCATAGGAAAAGGGGAACCTGGTCAACCTGGCTGTGCGCAAGGACCGCGAAGAATCCGCCCTGAAGAACTGGTTTGCGGATACCTACTACAAACTGGTGCGGGCCTGGGTGGAACCCAATTATCCCAAGCGCGGATTTGATTTCTTCCTGATTGACCGCAAGGTGGCCGATGAACTCGTAGAGATGCAGGAAAAGAACTCCAGCATCTACCTGCAGCTGATCTGGCTTGGCTATACGCCGACGACCATTGAGTATGTGCGCCGGGAGCGGGAAAAGGGTAAATCCATGTGGAGCTTCCGCAAACGGGTGAACCTGTTTATCGATACATTTGTTGTGTTCTCCAACAAGCCGATCCGGTTCGTGACCGGATGCGGCCTGCTGATCAGCCTGGCCGGACTGATTCTGGCCATCTTCTTCATCGTTGACTGGTTCCGCAACAGCATCGTGCCTGGCTGGACTTCGCTGATTGTCGTCATCCTGCTGACTTCAGGCTTCCAGATGGTCATGTCCGGGATTCTCGGGGAATACGTCTGGCGCAATCTGGATGAAACCAGGAAACGTCCGTTATATGTCATAGAAAAGGTAATACTGCCAAAATCGGAAGGGGAGAAGCAGAATGAAAATCGCAGCGAATAATCTGAAACGTCAGTATGATCTCCATGCAGAAGAATATGAGGCAAAGGCCCTGGAAGACCTGCGCAGCGGCTGGTATATCCTGGGTCAGGAAGTGAAGACATTCGAAAAGGAGTTTGCGGACTATATCGGTTCGAAGTACTGTGTCGGCCTGGCCAACGGTCTGGATGCCCTGATTCTGGCGTTCCGGATTCTGGGTATCGGGGCCGGCGATGAAGTGATCGTCTGCGGCAATGCCTATATTGCCTGCATGATGGGCATTTCTATCAACGGGGCGCTGCCAGTGCTGGTGGAACCGGATGAATATGCCAACCTCGACGCCGACCGGATCGAAGAAAAAATTACCGATAAGACAAAGGCCATTCTGGCAGTGCATCTGTATGGCCAGAGCTGTGATATGACAAAGATCTGTGCTGTGGCCAGAAAGCATAACCTGAAGGTTGTGGAAGACTGTGCCCAGAGCCACATGACGACCTGGGAAGGCAAGGTCTGCGGCACGATCGGTGATATCAGCTGCTTCAGTTTCTATCCGACCAAGGGCCTGGGTGCGTTCGGCGATGCCGGTGCTCTGCTTACAGATAATGAAGAATATGCCGAAGCCGCAAAGATGCTGCGGAACTACGGCAGCCGCGTGCACTATGAAAACGAGGTTGTCGGTGTGAACAGCCGGCTGGATGAACTGCAGGCGGGACTTCTGCGGGTGAAACTGAAGTATCTGGATGATCTGAACGCAGAACGCTGTGAGATTGCCGAGCGGTACAATACCGGCATTACCAATCCTTTGATCCGGGTTCTTAAGACAAGACCCGGCTCCAACAATACCTGGCACCAGTATGAGATCTTCTGTGACTACCGGGATGAACTGGCAGCCTATCTGAAGGAAAAGGAGATCGGTACGATCATCCATTATCCGATCCCGCCGCATCTTTCTGAAGCGTATGCCTATCTCGGCCTGCACGAAGGGGATCTGCCGCTGACGGAGAAGCATTCCCGCACGGTGCTGTCCATCCCGATGTACAACGGCATGACCATCGAGGAACAGCAGTATGTCATTGATGCCCTGAACGCTTTTGTGCCGGAGGCGAAGTAATCATGGAATTTTATCGGGTCCTGACCTTCCGGGAACTGGGCGATGAGCGCGGCAATCTGGTGGCAATTGAAGGCGGCCAGGAAGTTCCTTTTGAAATCAAGCGGGTCTTCTACATGTACGGCACGGATGACTCCATGGTGCGTGGTCAGCATGCCAACCGGGAATCACAGTTCGTACTGATCAATGTCAGCGGTTCCAGCAAGGTCCGCATCAATGACGGCATGGGCCATGAAGTGGTCGTCAATCTGGACAAGCCGCGGATCGGTGTCTTTATTCCTCGGATGGTCTGGAAGGAAATGTATGATTTCTCCGAGGACAGCGTTATCCTGTGTCTGGCTGATACGCATTATGACGGGAAAGAGTATATCCGTGATTTTGCGGCCTATCAGGAAGAGGTCAAAAACAGGGAACTGCCGGCTGAATAAGGCAGTCCGATCAGGATAAAAATGCAGAAGGGCAGTTCCTAAAGAACTGTCCTTTTATAATGATTGTGCCGAATATGATATGATCGGTAGAGAACTGATATGAACGGACCGTGGTTTAACCGAAATGAAACAGCACTGATCAAGGGGATTGCCTTGATTTTCATGTTTGTTCATCACTTCTTTACCATTCCGATCTGGTATGTCAGCGGGATCAGCTATGAACACCTGGCCGGGGTGGCTGCCCTTTGCCAGCAGCCGTTCAAGCTCTGTGTCTGTCTGTTTGCCTTCCTGAACGGATACCTGTATCGGTATTCATCCGACAAATCACTGCCGGGATCCTTACGTAAGGCATGGCGCTTCCTGGTGCCGTACTGGCTGGTGACTGCCATCATGATCATTGCGGCAGTGGCCATTAACCGGTATGTGCCGGATCCGAAGAATATCCTGCTGGAACTGTTCGGCCTGCGGGAAGATGTCATGATCTTCTGCTGGTATGTCTATTTCTATCTGATCATTCTGTTTATCCTGTCGGTGATGGATAAACTGCTGGATCAGGCAAATATACTTGTAGCAACTACTGTGGGGATGATCCTGCCGGCTGTCCTCATAATCCTGATCATGTTTCGGCTGCGGGCGGAATCGACTGTCTGGGTGGTGCTGGATCATCTGCGGGCCTGGCTGCCGGCGGTGATGTCCGGCTGGATCTTTGCCCGGTATTCGCTGTTTGAAAAGGCGGAACAGGGATTTGCCAGAATGCCCGGTGCGGTCAGGGCAGTGGTGTGTCTTTTCCTGATGATCATTGCCTTTTTCGGCAGAAAGTTCCTGCCGGCTCTGAACTGCGGGCCTCTGACTCTTTACACCGTCAATCTTTACGGGGCTTTCAACCTGGATGTCCTCTATGCCCCAGCCTTCATCTTCGGCCTGATTACAGTGACCAGGATGATCCGGATCCCATGGAAGTCGCTGGAAATCATCGGGAAGTATTCCATGTACATGTGGTATCTGCATTGTCTCTTCTTTAACTGCTGCAAGCCCGTTACCCAGATCTGGCTGTTCTTCCCGCGCAATCCGGTGCTGGTGCTGCTGTGGGGCCTGCTGATTACACTGCTCCCGTCAGTGGTACTGCACATGCTGGTGCAGAAAATCATAAAACGATGAACAAAAAAAGGGCATCTGCCATACGGCGGATGCCCTTCGTCATTACAGAATGCTGTGTGAATCAGTTGCCCTGCGGAGCAGTTGTGCAGCCCTTGACCGGGTCACCATAGTGGTCATCCCAGCACTTGCATACTGCTTCGTTCCAGTCCCAGCTTGCGTATGCGCCGCAGACGCCACAGCCCTTCCACGGGTCACCTTCAAGGCCTTCGTCACAGACACAGTTTTCCTTGTTGAAGTCCCAGTGCGCACCGACACCGCAGTACTGTGAACCGCAGGCTTTGTACGGATCGCCCTCATAGCCGTCGTAGCAGATGCAGGTCTTGGAGTTCTCGTCAAAGTACGCATAGGCACCGCAGGATTCCGGTCCGGTTGCCTGCGGGGCAGGGGTCGGAGTGGCGACCGGCACATAGGTTGTGACCGGTTTCGGTGCTGTCTGGGCCGGGGTTGGTGTCGGGGTCGGTTCCGGGGTCGGAGTGGCCAGGTGGAGCTGATCCTTTTCGGACATTTCCTTGATGACACTGAAGTCACCGACTTCTGTCCAGACACCATCCGGTGCCATATACTGCAGGGTTCCTACAGAACTGACCCGGACATTGATCTCGTTGTCATGCAGGAGATCTTTTTCTCCCATGGCTTTGATGGTTTCAAAATTACCGATGGTCTGCCAGTCATCTTCCGCTGCTTCATATTCAAGGAAGCCGCCTTCAGAGACCCGGACATTGACCGTACTTTCGTTTTCTGCCTTCTTGGCGCTGCACCCGAACAGGGTGGCTGCCGCAAGGATTGCAAGCAATGTTTTTTTCATCCCTAATCTATCCCTCTGTTTCTAAAAATGATTATAAACTGAGTTCTTGACATTGAATAGTAGGAAATCCAAGTTTTTCCGTGGCTTTACAAACAACTTGCGGGAGGAAAAGAAGCCTGCAACATGGTATAATCTCAGCGAGGTAAGCTGATGAAACTGTCTTTAATTGTGCCTATGTATAATGTCCGGGAGTACGTCAGACAATGTCTTGACTCCCTGGCAGCCCAGACACTGACCGATATGGAAGTGCTGATGGTCAACGACGGGTGTACCGATGATACCCCTGAAATTGCCGCAGAATATGCAGATCGCTATCCGGGACGGTTCATCCTGCTGAACAAGCCAAACGGCGGCCTCAGCGATGCCCGCAACTATGCCATGCCGATGGCAAAAGGGGAATACATCGCTTTTCTGGACAGTGACGACTTTGTCGATGCGACCCTGTACGAGAAGA
Organism: Solobacterium sp.; assembly: GCA_017543005.1. GTDB lineage: Bacteria > Bacillota_I > Bacilli_A > Erysipelotrichales > Erysipelotrichaceae > Bulleidia. Next base: position 8,189 of record JAFWEA010000280.1, read on the forward strand.
TGTGCGCGCTCATGGATCAGGGCTATGATGTCTGCGTGACGGACATCGAATACTGGTATCAGGATCCCTCACGGCGCTTCATCATGAAAGGCCTCAGTGACTGGCCGGCAGAAACGATGCAGAAAAAGGCACTGCTGTCGCCGATGTTTGCCTGGAACAAGGTTTACCGGGCTTCGTTCTTTCAGGACATGGGCCTGCGGTATCCGCTGAATACCTGGTATGAAGATATCCCGGTCACTACGCTGATCTTTGCCCGGAGCAAGAAGATCGGGTATCTGAACGAGTGCCTGATGCATTACCGGCAGCGTGAAGGCAGCATCATGGCCAACCAGTCCAGCCCCCGGCTGAAGGAGATCTTCGGCATCATGGCGATGGTCCGCAGCCGCTTCGACGAAAACGGCATCACGGCAGATTACCGGGATGAACTCGAGTACCTGCACATTGAACATCTCTGCCTGTACGGCATGTTCCGGTTTATCCGTTCGGACAACTGGAGCGAATACTACGACATGGTGCAGGCCATCATGCGGCAGTACTGGCCGCAGTGGAAAAACAACCGGTACATTGCCAATCTCGGTCTCAAAAACAGGATTTTCCTGAAGTGGTACAGCCGCGGCACGGCCTGGCTGTTTCACCGCTTCATCCGATAAGAGGAGAACAGTACGCGTACTAAATATTCGTTCTACAACTTTCTGGTCAGCACGATAACGGCTGTGGTCCTGCCGCTGGTAGGCATCATCAAAGTCCGTCTTTTCATCGACTTCTACGGGTCGGGGCTCAACGGTCTGCAGGTGACGATTGCCCAGGTGATCACGTTCCTGAATATCTGCGAACTGGCA
>JAFWEA010000281.1 GCA_017543005.1 Solobacterium sp.
GACTTCCGCAGCGGCTCCATGGTGCACTCCGGCGACATCACCCACAGCGATGCGGCCGAATACATCGACGTCGACCTGCAGAAAGCGGCTGAGGAAAAAACCGTGCGCATCTGTCTCAGTATTCACAGCTATACCGGCCAGCTGTTTGCGGAAATTGAGGAAGTCCGTACGGGTCTGTTGGCGGTCAGCGAGGCCGGCCTCAAGGCGGATGTCAAACTCTACAACCCGGCCAACTGTTTCTTCAGCCATGAACTGCGCACCAAAGCCAGTCATCTGGCCTATGGCATCATTGATCCGCAGAACCGGCTGCTGATCCTGCTGGGGCGGGAAAAGGGCGACTTTGACGCCTCGGAGACCTACCGGCCGTATGCCTTCTCCCTGAACGATTATCTGGCCTTGCTGTGCGAAGCCAGAGGGGCTGTATTGACCGACAGCCCGGATACGGCCGACCTGATTGTCAAGCTCGGTCATCCGGCTGCGGAAAACGAAATCAGCCTGCTCGATGCGAACTTCTTCATGGATGCCCCGGCAGAGGAACAGGCATGAGGAAGCCGCAGGAATATCTTGCGGCATCCCTGCAGCGGCTGTCCGAGTGGCTGCCGGATCATGCCTGTCAGATTGAAAACTACACGGCGGGGAATGAATATGTCTGCACGGTGGAGGAAGACAGCCGCGGGTATGCATACTGCCTGTTTTCCTATCCGGAAATACCCGGAAAACTTAATGAGATCATCCTGCTGGTCTATGATGAAGAGATGAATATCATTGCGGATCTTTCCGGTCTGCACTGTCCGGCAGATGTATTCCTGAAAGATGCGGATGTCTATGATGAGATCAGTCTCGAATCCGACTGGATGTATCTGGAATACTATATTGCCGTTGAGACATTCTTCCCGGAGCAGGCCTGGCTGCTGCACAATCAGCCGGTGCCGCAGGCTGTCCCGTTTATCGAAGGACAGGTCTTCCTGTTCCGCAACGCCTATGTGACAGCGGCACTGCGGCGGCAGGGCATTTTCCGGACCATGCTCGAAATCCTGCGGGATCACATCATGAGGGATGCGGCCGGACAGGAAGACTGCACCATGGTGCTGTCGCTGGACCCGGACATTGCCTGCTACGGTCCGGACGCGAAGGATGAGCCGTACTACTACAATTATGAAAAGGACGAACCGGACCGCATCCGCAACCGGACGGTCGCCGAGCATACCGGTTTTGAACCGGTAAAGCTGGAACTGATTGAACCGGTGAGCGATGATGACGGCACGAAGATCTGGTTTGCCGTCCGGCATGAACGTGATATGATCATTGAAACGGAGTCACAGTAGGAGGGGATCATGAAATTTTCCAATGTTTGTCCGAAGTGCGGCAGCGATCACATCCTGATGGTACCGGGTGATGTGCGCAGCTACGGAGCCGGCAATAATATCATGACCGGCATGACAGTCTTTTCCGCGGTCAAGGTGCGGCGGTATGTCTGCTGTGACTGCGGCTTTTCCGAAGAGTGGATCGATCTGGATGATATCGACAAGCTGATCGAGCGCTACGAACAGTAAAAACAGTTATAAAAAACGGCCTGCAATGCGGGCCGTTTTCAGTGAGCAGTGCCGACAAGATTCTGAACCCAGACCCGTTTGTGCACCAGGAACAGGCCCAGGGCGGCTTTCGGAATATCCGCACAGACGACAGCGATGAAGATATACAGTACCGGAAGATTGGTAAACCGGGACAGGACAAAGGCAATCGGATAATTGACCAGGCATGAATAGACACTGTCAAACAGGAAGGTAATGACCGTTTTTCCGCCGCTGCGCAGGGTGAAGTAACCGCCGAAATACAGCGCGCCCAGCGGAATGCTGAAGGCGGTGACCCGCAGCAGCTGTCCGGCCAGGGCCTGTACTTCCGCGGAGGTATTGTACAGTCCGGGGAACAGCGGGGCCAGCACAAACAGCAGGCAGCCCATCACCGAAGCCAGGCAGAACGAGAAGACAATCAGCTTCCGGTCGGTATCCACGGCCTCTTCGATTTCATTGGCACCCAGGCGCTGTCCGACCATGATCGAGATCGAACTGCCCATGGCATTGTTGGTGATTGCAAAGACATTCTGGATGGTCTGGTTGATATTGACCGCCGCCACGGCATTCAGGCCGCGGGTGGAGTAACACTGGGCAATCATTGCGATGGCCGTGGACCAGAGAACCTCGTTGACAACCAGCGGTGCCCCCTTGAGGATGATGGCCTTGACCAGCGGGGCAGGAACGCTCAGGTTTTCCAGGGTATTATGCATGAAGGCAAACTTTTCCCGATGCCGGATGGCGCCGGTCAGGATAATGGAGAGCTCGACAAACCGGGAGATGACGGTTGCGATGGCCGCACCGGCGATGCCCAGGCGGGGCATGCCGAAGTGGCCGAAGATCAGCGTATAGTTGCCGATGAAGTTGACGGTAACCGCGCAGATGCTGGCCCGCATAGGGATGATTGTTTCCCCGGTCTCGCGGATCGAGGTGGAAAAGGCCTGGGACAAGGTGAATACCGGCAGGCCGATCATCATGATCAGCATATACTTCCGGGCATACTGCATGGTTTCCAGGATATCAGCCGGTGTGTTGACGGCCTCATCCAGATAGAGGCCGATCAGCTGCCGGCCGAACAGGCCAAGGATCCCAAGGCCGAAGATCGACAGGATCAGGACGATATACAGCTTGAAGCGGAAACAGTTGCGGACGCCTTCATCATCCTGCTTGCCGCAGAACTGGGCACCGAAGATGCCGGCGGCGTTGAAGGATCCGAAAACAGCCAGATTGAAAATCATGATCAGCTGGTTGGTGATGGACACACCGCTCATGGGCAGGGTGCCGACCTGGCCGACCATGATATTGTCAAGCATATTCACAAACGTTGTAATACCGCTCTGAATCATGATCGGGACGGCGATCATGAGGACAGAACGGTAGAATTCACGATTTCCGAACCATTTGTTTTCTGTGCTCATGGAACTTATGTTAGCACAGAAAAGGGCTGATTCGTCAGCTCTGTATGTATTACTTCTTTTTCTGTGCGCTCAGCTGTTTCCTGAGCATGTCGTTGAGTTCCTTGAACACGCCCTTCGGACTGGCTTCATCCAGCAGCTCGACGATGCGCTGCACCTCGGCATCGGACAGGTCATGATCATCGGCGATGTCCCGGAATTTGACCCCGGTGATGTACTTTCTCACCGCTGCCGCCGAAGCCCCGTCAGCGATCATTTCCCGCACCTTGCTGGAGGAGTGGACAAACTTGATGAAATCCTTATTGATAAGATCGTAAGAGAGTTTGCCGGTTTTGTCGGTATACTTTGTGACAATCTTCAGATAGGCCTCGCTTCCGGCGGTTTCTTCCAGCTTCGGATCCGGGGCCGCTTCTTCCGGAACGGTCTTTCTGGCCGGGGCCTGTTTTGCCTTGCGGAAAGGCATGCGGGCGGTGAGAAGGACAGCTTCATCGAAGGTTTCCTGCGGGAACAGCTTCAGGGAAGTGTTGGCGGAAGGAACTGCTTTGCCGGTGGACTTGCTGATGGTCGCCAGGCCGGGCTGGTCGGAATCAGCCCGAATTATGACAATCCCGGCATCTCCGCTGGTCAGTTTCTGCCGATACGCTTTGCCTTTGATCACGGATAAATCAACTTTGTCGGTTCTGATCATAATGATATTTCTCCTTCCTTGCTGATTTCATCGTAGCATGCAGGATTCTAAAAAAGATATAAGCATATATTATGAAAATATAAAAAAACCGGCACAGATCGGTCTGTGCCGGCAGGTCTGGCATTAAAGCTTGCTGCGCCAGTAGTTCATGTTGGCTTTGTTGCGGTCGTTGGCGATGTCCAGGACAGCCTGTTTTGCCCAGCCCCAGGCCTTGGCAGCCTGAGCGGCAGTATAATCGGTCAGCAGGGCACAGGCATAATCCTTGTTCTTGCCGACGAGTTCCAGATAGGCTTTTTCCACTGCCTTCTCGGTAACGGCCCATTCCTTTTCCATGGCGGCGATTTCACCATGGATCCGCTCTTCAGCTAACTGGTAGTTGAATTCCATGACATTCTGCAGCAGCAGGAAAGCCGATGCGGCCCGGCCGTTATGATAATCGAATTCATCCGCATCCACTTCAAAGTGGGAGATCAGGGAATTCTTCGGGCCCATCCATTCATAGCCCTTCGGCAGATCCGTAATGCCGAGGAACCACGGAACGTACGGCGAGATGCACGGCCGCGGGAAAGCCCGCCAGATGCAGGTCAGTTCCGGGACTTCGTTGAATTCGACAACCATGGATTCAACTGTGGTGTCACGGCAGATGCCATAGCGGTGCGGACTCATATCCGGATGCTCCTTCAGGTCTTCTTCATGACCGGCATAGTGCGAACGCAGGATGGACTTGATGTCCTCAACACCATACTTGCGCGGAGCCTTGACGGAGAAGGTGCGGTACGGCAGCGGGTCACCCTTCATCAGCTGTTTCCAGGCGAGATCCGAGCGGTCGCGGTTGGA